>DVOR01000165.1 GCA_018713405.1 Candidatus Spyradenecus faecavium
CCCTTAAGGGTCTCGGAAAAAGATGTGGACTTATGCAGAGTCGGTCTCTGGATGGGAGGGGGGCTGGTGGGGGCGGATGGGGCGCGAAAGGGCGGGTGAGCGGGGGATGGGGGCCGAAGGAAGGTTGAAAAATCGGGGTGGGAAAGATAACGCTTGACGGAGGGGTGGGGGAAAGTGTTTAATGGTGTCACGAAAGGTCAGAGAGGTTCATGAGCGCGGAAGTCCCAGAAACGGAGGCTTTGCAGGGCGAGGCGGTGTTCACCGGCTCGGCCGTGCACGCGCTTGACCCGAAGCGGCGCGTGACGATTCCTTCGGGGTGGCGCGACGCGTTGGGGCGGCCGAAATACGTCTTCGTGATGGCGGACCCGCACGAGAAGTGCCTGCGTCTGCTCTCGGTGGAGCGGATGCAGGGGATTCAGGCGAAGCTGCGGGCGAAGCGGTTCGCGGACCCCGCGGTGGCACAACGTCTGCGGGTCATCGGCCAGAACACGGAGCAGCTGCCGCTGGACGTGCAGGGGCGCATCCGTATCAGCGACCGTCTGCTGTCGTTCGCGGGCATCGAGGGCAAGATTGCCTTCGTGGGCGCGGTGACGTACGGCGAGGTGTGGGCGGCGGAGCGCGCGCCCGAGGCGCCGGTGGACCAGGCGGCGCTGGGCGAGGCGCTGGCGGCGTTGGATTTCTGAGGGAGGCGCGACGATGCATATCCCGGTGCTTCTTGAGGAAACGGTGGCGGCGTTGGCGCCGCGGCCCGGGTGCGTCTATGTGGACGGCACGCTGGGCCAGGCCGGGCACGCCACGGCCGTCATGCGCCTGGCCGGCCCGACGGGGACGTTGCTGGGCATCGACCGCGACGGCGAGGCGCTGGCGCGGGCCCGGGCGAACCTGGCGCGCGACGCGGTGCCGGGCCGCCACGTCCTGGCCCAGGGCGGTCACGGCGACCTGGCCGACATCGCGGCGGCGAACGGCATCGCGGCCGCGGACGCGATTTTGCTCGACCTGGGGGTGAGCAGCGACCAGCTGGACACGCCCGGGCGCGGCTTCAGCTTCCGCGCGGACGGCCCGCTGGACATGCGGATGCGCAACGACGCGGGCGAGACGGCGGCCGACCTCTTGGCGCGGCTGGGGGTGGACGAGATGGCGCGCCTCTTCCGCGAGCTGGGCGAGGAGCGTCAGGCCCTGCGCGTGGCCAAGGCCATCGACCGCGCCCGCCGCGAGGCGCCCATCACGGGCACGCTCCAGCTGGCGGAGATCGTGGCGCGGGCGGTCGGCGGGGCGCACACGCCTGGGCGTCACCCGGCCACGCGCGTCTTCCAGGCGCTGCGGATGGCGGTGAACGACGAGCTGGGCGAGTTGCGCCGCGCCATCGCGGGCGGGCTGAGCCTGCTGAGGCCAGGCGGGCGCCTGGCGATCATCACCTTCGAGAGCCTCTCGGACCGGGTGGTGAAGGAGAGCTTCCGGGCGCACTGCGGGCGCGAGGAATCGTTGCAGCAGGGCGGGAGCGCGTGGCGCGGCGAGCTGCCGCGCACGGAATGGATCTTGAGGAAGGCCGTGACGGCGCGGCCTGAGGAAACGGCGAGGAACCCGCGGGCGCGGAGCGCGAAGCTGCGCGCGGTGCGGAAGGCGGAGGCGTGAGCCATGAGGCGGAACAGAAGAAGGAAGACCTTTCATTTCAAGGCGGTGAACGTGGGCGTGGCCATCATGCTGGTGGCCATCGCGGGGCCGTGGGTGGCCAACTGCCTGCTGGGCGTGAGCAACGACCAGGTGGGCGCGCAAATCCGCCTGCTGGAGCAGGAGGTGCGCACGCACCAGGAATCCCTGCGCCGCGAGGTGGCGCGTTGGAACACGCTCACCGAGCCCGAGCGGCTGGACAAGGCCATCGCCGAGAGCGGCCTGCGCCTGTCCTATGCGCCGCCGGAGCGCACGGTGACGATGACGGGCGACGGCCGGGCGCGGATGCCCGAGAGCCTGCGCCTGCGTCTGGCCCAGGAGCGCCGCGCGCGCGCCGGCGAGGCCGTGGCCCGCAACCTTCGCTGAATGGCCGCCGGACAGGAGGCGAAGCTCGGGGATGGAGCGTTCGGAACGGAGGGCCGCCCTGCGGTGGATCGGCATCGCCTTTGGGGCGATGCTCCTCCTCTTCGCCCTCGACGCCCACCGACTCTATGACCTGCATCTGGGCCGGGAGGCGGTCCCGCAGAACAACTATCGGCAGGAGCGCGACCTGCTGGGGCTGCGCGGGCGCATCCTGGACCGCAACGGCCGGGTGTTGGCCGAGAGCCTGCCCGGCCGCGTCGTCTACATTGACCGCGAGGACCCCAAGCTGGAGTCGCCCGGGGTGGACAGGGGCGCGTTGCCGTTGGACCTGGCCACGCTGTTGGGCGTGCCCGAGGAGCGCGTGCGCGACGCCTTCTTCAACGCCGAGGGGCGGCGCACCACCCGCATCTGCGAGGTCTCTGACAACGCCACCATCCAGGCGCTCATCGCGCGCTCCTCGCCGTCCATGAAGGAGGGCCGCATCGCGGGGGTGAACTTCGCCGAGCAGCGGTCCGTGCGCTCGCACCCGAACGGCGCGCGCCTGGCCCACCTGCTGGGCTTCATCAACGCCGAGGGCGTGGGCGTGCAGGGCGTGGAGCAGCGGTTCGACGGCGAGCTGCGCGGGCAAGACGGCCATATACTGACGCTGGTGGACGCGCGCCGGCGGGAGCTGCGCAACCG
>DVOR01000166.1 GCA_018713405.1 Candidatus Spyradenecus faecavium
ACCCTCCCCTGGCGTTGGCTCCGCGTGGCCGACATCCTCGAGCAGGGCTACTGGCTCGTCGTCACCGACCAAGGCTTCGTCACCGTCGACGCCAAGGCCGCCGTCGAACGCATCTTCTACGAACGCCTCACCCCCGCCGCCGAGGCCGTCGCCACCCAGCCCCTCCTCCTCCCCGAGACCCTCCACCTCCCCGCCGCCGACGCCGAGCGCGTCACCCGCTTCCTGCCCGAGCTCAACGCCTGCGGTTTCGGCGTCTCCGCCCTCGGCCCCGACGCCTTCCTCATCGACGCCCTCCCCGTCGTCCTCGCCGAGCTCCCCCCCAAGGAGATCCTCGCCGACCTCGCCGCCGAGCTCGATCGCCCCGGCGCCCCCCGCAAAGGCCTCGACGCCTGGCGGCGCGAGGTCGTCGCCCGCGCCGCCGCCCAGGCCGCCTCCCGTGCGCTCCGCGTCACCTCCGCCCAAGCCGCCGAGGCCCTCATGGCCGAGCTTGCCCGCTGCGCCATGCCCTACGCCACCCCCCGCGGCCGCCCCGTCATGATCCTCACCACCTACCGCGAGCTGGACCGCCGCTTCCGCCGCGCCTAGAAGAGGAATCGCCGTCATGTCCGTTTTCGTCGTCCAAGAGGATTGGGAATGAGTGTGTCGCAGATTTGGCATTCGCGTTTCTGGGTGGTTCTGGCGGTCATCTTGGTGGGGGCGTTGTGCCTGTTTGTGGCGTATCCCGGACGGATGCTCTTCGATACGATGTTCCATTTGGGACGCGTCGACGCGTTGGCCGCCCATTTCCTGGCCGGCGGGGGCTATCCCTGCCGACTCTATGCCGACTCTTGCGCGGGCCTCGGGTATGCCGCGCCGTTGTTCTACGGCGACCTCTTCCTGATTCCGGTGGCGTTGTTGCGGGCCTGCGGCGCCTCTTTGGACGTCTGTTTCGGGGCGGTGCTGGCGGAGGGCGCGGCGCTCTCCTTTGCCGTCATGTACGGCGCGTGCGGTTGGTTCGGTCTTCGCGCGCGGGAACGTCTGGCGTGCGCGTGCTTCTTCCTTTTCGCGCCGTCCACGATGATGATGGCCTTTTCCTATGGGCAGGTGGGGATGGCCTTCGCCACCGCCTTCCTGCCCTGTGTGGTCTTTCCGACCCTGGTGCTTGTGACGGAGTCGGGGGCCTCGGCCCGTCGCCTGTGGGAGGCCGCCTTCCTGCTTGCCCTCGGGATGACCGCGTGTGTTTTGTCCCACGTGATCACGACGGTGCTTGCCGTCCTCTTCGTGGGGGCGCTTTGCCTGGCCCGACTGCCGATTTTCTTCCGGGAGCCGCGCCGGCTGGCGTGCTTTGCCGCCGCGGCGTTCGCGACGCTGGGGGTGACCGCCTGGTTTTGGGTGCCGATGCTGGAGCAGTGGGCGGCGGTTGACCTCCTTGCCTTTTCCTCTGTGCGGTGGACGGCGGCGAAAGGGCTCTTTGCGGGAGGGCCGAGCGTGTTCGGGCTTCTGGGCGACTCATTCGTCTGGGGGCTGGGCTTGACCCCCTTGTTGGTGGATTTTTGTCCGGAGGGATGGACGTGGCTGCCTGCCCTTTTGCAGGTGAACTATGATACCTTTGCCGTCTGGGGTTGGCTGTTGGCGCCGCTGGTTTGGTTGCTTTTCCGGACGGGCGTGCTGTCGCGGTTCGGCGCGTCGCCGCCGTGGGTGCGTGTTGCGGGCTGGGCGCTTCTTCTCCTTACGTTGCTGGCGGCCACGCCGTTGGCGCTGGGCGTGCTTGCGCCCCTTTTCGGGTGGATTCAGTTCCCTTCCCGCTTCTTTGGGCTTTGGACGTGCCTGCTGGCGCCGTTGGTCGCCTGCTTTGCCTTTCGCCGGTGCACGGCGTCCCAGCGTTGTTTGCTGGGCATCGCCTTTTTGGCGGCGTTTCTCATGGTGTGTGTCTGGCCCTTCAATTGTCGCAGAGTCGTGTTGATGGAGTTGTTCCCATCGGTGTCGGGATCCGCCTACAGCATCGGGAGGGGGGAGTATCTGCCGGAGCGCTTTGTGCGGACTTTCGGCGTCCAACCGCCGCCTCCGGAAGAGGAGGTGGTGCCCTGGGAGTGGCGGGGCGTCGCGGCGTGGGGCTCCGGTCCGTTCGCGCTTGACGTGGTGGACCCGCGGTCGTCGGTCGTCGTGCCGCGCTTTTATTACAAGGGCTATGCCGCCACATTGGACGGTGCGCCCATCCTGATTCGTGAGAGCGGCGAGGGGTTTGTCGAGGCCGAGACCGCCGGCAGGATGGGGCAGCTGCGCGTGTGGTACGCCGGCACAGCGTTGCAACGCGCCTCCGTGTGGCTGTCGGTGGCGGCCTCGATCGCGGTGGCCCTGCTATTCCTTCTCGCCAGGCGGCGCCTGCGTTGTTTTCGCGCTTGACGGCGGGGTGGGGGATTCGCTATCTTCAAAGCTTCCATGTCCAACCTGGAGACGTTATGAACCTGAATGAGCTGAACAAAGAGACGCGGGTGTTGGTCGGCGTCGGCGTGGCCGTGGTGGCCGTGGCGGTGGCCTTCCTGTCGTGTGGCAAGATCGACGCGGGTGAGCGTGGCATCGTCATCCGTTTCGGGCGGCCCGTGCGCGTGGTGCAGCCGGGGCTGTACGCGAAGATTCCCTTCATGGAGACCATCAAGACCGTCAGCGTCCGCACCGAGACGGTGGTGACGCGCGACATGAACGCCTCGTCCAAGGACCTGCAGGAAATCGCGGCCTCGGTCACCACCCAGTGCCATTACGACCCGGAGAAGGTGGTGGAGACGTACACGAACTTCGGCTACGACGATTTCCAGCGGCGGCTGGTCGTCCCGGCCATCTATGAGTCCGTGAAGTCGGCCATCTCCAAGTTCAACGCCGAGGAGCTGATCACGAAGCGCGAGGAGGTGCGCGGCGTGATCTTCGACAACCTGTCCGAGGCGCTCGCGCGCTACAACGTCAACCTCGATTCCCTGCAGATCGCGGACCTGAACTTCTCGCAGCGCTTCAACGACGCCATCGAGGAGAAGATGATCGCCGAGCAGGAGGCGCTCAAGGCGAAGAACGTCTTGGAGCGCGTCCGCACGGAGGCCGAGCAGCAGCTCGCCCGGGCCAACGCCTCCGCCGAGGCGAAGGTGCTCTTGGCCGAGGCCGAGGCGAAGTCCATCAAGGTGCAGGCGGACGTCATCAAGGAGAACGGCGGCAACCAGTATCTGCTGCTGAAGGCCATCGAGAAGTGGGACGGCCGCACGCCGACCACCCTGCTCGGCGGCACGGACAAGGTGGCGCCGCTCCTGCAGCTGCCCAATCCCTGACGGGGACGCCTGGAAGTTCGGAAGCGGGGGAGTCGGCTGTCGCCGCCTCCCTCGCCTTTTCTTTACCGTCCACCCCTGAGGGGTCGGGGGCGAAACCCTAAGGGGTTCGACCCAAAACCCTAAGGGTTTTGAGGCAAACCCTTAAGGGTTTCGGAAAAAGAGGTGGACTTATGCAGAATCGGCCCCGGGGAGGGGCCGATCCGGAAGTTTGGAAGTTTGGTGGTTTGGAGGCTTGGGAAAGCCGGGGCAGGGTCAGTTTTTGGCGGTGCGGGAGAAGTGGAAGAAGGTGTCGTCCTCGTGGTCGGGGCGGAGGCCGGAGGCGAGGAGCATCTTTTTGGAGGGGAGGTTGTCGCGGTAGCATTTGGCGACGACCTTTTCGAGGCCCCAGTAGCAGAGGGCGTAGTCGGCCATGGCGCGCATGGCCTCGGTGGCGTAGCCGTGGTGTTCGTGCTCGGGGAGGAGGCGGACGCCCAGCTCGACGGTGTTGTCGTAGGTGAAGTTGTGGAAGACGCATTCGCCGACGAGGGTGTCGCCGAGGTAGAGGCCGAGGTCGAGCTCGATGCGCTTGGCGAAGTCGGTGCGGGCGATCTCGAGGAACCAGGCGTCGCGGGGGTCGCCTTCGCCGGTCCAGGCGGCGCGCCAGTCCCAGCCCCAGTAGCGGTTTCGGTCGAGGTCGCGGGCGAGGCGGCCGTAGGGGTGGACGTCGGCGTCGGGGACGGGCTTGATGAGGAGGCGGTCGGTGATGAGCTCGGGCGGGGCTTCGAGCTCTTCGATGACGCGGCGGGGGGTGACGGCGTATTTGTCGACGAGGCGGATGGGGTTGTATTGGAGCTTGGACTTGCGCAGGCCGCAGTCGCCGGCGTCGTCCTCGCGGTTGATGTAGTCGAGGCCTGGGCGTTGCATGGCGGTGGCGAAGGCCTGGGCGATGGCGGGGTAGATGCCTTCGTAGCCGACGAGGGCCTTTTCGACGTGGACGATGAGGGTGTCGCCGATGACCTCGCCGACGGTGATGGCGGCGATCTTGCCGTCGACCTCCATGAGGCCGCCGACCTGGGAGAGGTCGTCGAACATGGAGAGGAGGGTCTCGGTGGCGTGGAGCTCCTCCTTGGCGAGGAAGGAATTCTTGGCGTACTGGCGCGCGGCGTACTCGCGGAGGAAGTCGTTGACAGCGGGGACGTCGGCGGCGGTCATGGGGCGGTAGAGGGCCTGGGGGTAGGCGCGGCGGAACTTGGAGACGTGGTTGCGCTGGCCGGCGAAGCGGCGGCCGGGGTAGTCGACGAAGTCGGAGAGGTTGTAGAGGTAGTCGCGCCAGGTGCGGGGGTTGGAGATGGCCATGTCGCGGCCGTAGCGGCGGGTGAGGAGGGGGAGGCGCTCGGCAGGGACGGAGCCGAGGATGAGGGGGACGCCCTCGGAGACGCACCAGGCCTCGACGGCGGCGAGGGCGCGGAGCTCGGCGTCCTGGTCGGCGTCGGGGTGGATGGGGTAGGCGAAGCGGGTCTTGCCGCCGTAGGCGGTGCGGAGGATGAGGCAGCCCTCGGCCTCGGCGTGGGCGGTGTGGGCGTAGGGGCGCCACATCAGGAGGAAGCCGAGGGAGTTGTCGGCCATGCGGAAGGGGTTGCGCTCCACGTAGCGGCGGAGGGCGGGGAGTTCATTGGCGTGCAGGGGGCGGAAGTCCATCGTGTTCTCCTCTCGGTGAGACCAACCAGCGCCAGCGGATGCGGGCCACGTTGGCCAGATAGACGTGAGGGTGGGTGAGCGCCCAGGGGAGGAAGGCGTGGGGGCCGTAGTCCTTGAGGCGCGCGGCCTTTTGCCCGGCGGGGACGAGGCGCCCGCGGGGGACCTCGTCGCTCGGGAAGGGGGGGAAGTCGATGCCGGCGTCGGCGTAGGCGTAGGCGTCGGAGGCGGATTGGATGGGCTGGCGCGCCTCGACGAGGGGAGCGCCACAGGAGCGGAAGGTGGCGCGGACGTTGTACCAGTCGGAGGAGACGGGGACGCCGGCGGCGGCGACCTGGGCGAACTCCATCGAGAGGAGGACGCGCCAGGCGACCCAGGCCGCGGGGAGGGCGGCCATCGCCAGGGAGGCGCAGACCGAAAGGGTGGGGAGGCGCAGGACGAAGGGGAGAAGGAGGGCGACGTAGGCCAGGGGGACGTAACGGCCGTAGCCGACGTAGAGCGTGGGCATGAGGAGGGTGGAGAGCCAGGCGACGGCGATGAGGGGCCACCAGCCGGCGAAGCGTTTGCGGCAGAGGATCAGGAGGGCGAGGGAGGGCCAGACGAGGAGGCGGGCGAGCGCGCCCAGGCCGTCCATGCCGGCGCCGTCGACGCCGCCGATGTGGACGTTGAAGTCGTAGGGGCCGCCGGGGAGGAGCCAGTGGCCGAGGTAGAAGTAGACGGTGCGGCCGAGCCAGCCGAGGGATTGGGCGGCGGCGTCGGCGCCGAGGAAGTCGTCGGAGATGTCTCGCAGGCCGCCGGTGGCGACAAGGTGGAGGGTGGGGAAGACGAGGACGGCGACGGCGAGGGCCGCGAGAGCGACCTGCCACCAGCGACGGGGGAAGCGCCAGAGGAGCATCGCACCGATGAGCGCACCGGGGACCCAGGCGGTGGTTTTGAAGGCGGCGGCGACGGCCAGGGCGGCGAGGCAGAGCCAGAAGTCCCGGTCGTGCCAGGCGAAGAGGGCGATGAGCAGAAGGAGGTAGACGCAGCCGTCGGGCATGCCGTTGTAGAGGCTGACGAGGGTGAGCGGGGCGCAGACAAGGGCGAAGGTCTGGCGGCGGTTGAGGGCGCGGCGGAGGGTCAGCCAGGCGGCGGCGACAAGGGCGAAGGCCTGGGCGTGGCCGAAGTCGAGCGAGCCGGTGAGGCGGTAGAGCGCGGCGTTCCAGCCGGTGTAGCCCGTGGGGAGGGCCAGGTGGACGGGACGCAGGAAGCCGTCGAAGGCCAGCTCGCCGCCGGCGGCGATGAGGCGGGCCTGCGGGCCGAGGTAGAAGTCTTGGTCGCCGGGCAGGCCGCAGACGGAGAGGACGGGGAGGTTGAGGAGGACGGCGACGGCGTAGATCGCGAGGAAGCCCTTGAGGCAACGGAAGTGCCAGGCGAGGAGGCAGAAGGCCGCGAAGGCCATGCCGACGACCAGGGGCGTGCGCGCGAGGGCGACGGCCAGGGGGAGGA
>DVOR01000167.1 GCA_018713405.1 Candidatus Spyradenecus faecavium
CCGTCACTTTGTCGCCCCGCAGGGGCGTTCTGTTCTCCGTTCTCTGTGGCCGTGGAAGGTTTGGCGCGTTGCGCCTGCACGCTCTGTTCTCCGGGGCGGCTTTGCCGCCCCATTTGCATTTGCGCGGGGGATATGGTATCTTATGCGCGTTTTCGGCCTCTAGCTCAGTTGGTAGAGCACGGCACTTTTAATGCTGGGGTCGCGGGTCCGAGCCCCGCGAGGCCGACCATCTCCGAGCCCCTCAGGCGTCGCCTGCGGGGCTTTTTTAGGATTTGCGCATGGAGTTGACCAAGCAGGACGTGATGACCTGGGCGCCGGCGGACGTGCTGGCCGAGGGCTCCGCTTTGCAGGCGAAGGGCGCGGTCACGGGGACGCGCGCGCAGGGCGAGATCCTGGCCGGCGCCATCAAGATGGGCGCCTCGCGCCTGGTGGCGCAGGTGACCGTGCGCGGCGGCAAGCTCGTCGCCGCCAAGTGCCCCTGCGGCCGCGGGCGGGGTGGGGCGGTCTGCCCCCACGCCGTCGCCGTCGGCTTCCAATGGGCGCACGACCACGCGGGGGAGCGACCCGAGGCGATGGCCTTCGCGGCGGAGCGCGCCCCGACGCGCGCGGAGATCGAGCGCTGGGCCGGCCCCGCCCTCCTGCGCCGCGCCGAGGAGCTCGTCAAGCGCGGCCAGGTCACGCGCCTGAAGTTCCAACACCCCACCGGCAGCGGCTACGTCATGAGCGGCGGCGCCCCCATCCTCGCCACCTTCACCATGCTCAAGAACGGCCTGGTCGAGGGCCACTGCCCCTGCGAGACGAGCAGCCGCCGCGGGATGCTCTGCGAGCACGTCATCGCCGTGGCGCTGGGCGCGATGCACCGCTACGGCGGCGAGGAACGCCTGCGGGCCCGCGCCGAGGAGCGCGCCCATGCCGCGCGCATGGCCGGCGCCCGCGGCCTCATCCGCCGCGCCCCCGGCGGACGCCCCGCCCTGGCGCGCGTCTTCCTGCCGCAGGACGTGCCCGGGCAGTTCGCCAAGGGCGGCGTGCGCGTGGCCGTGCGCCTCTTCGTCGGCGCCCAGGCCTTCAAGCCGCAGGACCTTCCCGAGGCCGCCTACGCCTTCTCCCCCGGCGACGAAAACCTCCTGGGCATGCTCGAGGACATCGCCGGCGGCCCCTTCGCCGACACGATGACCCTGGGGCAGGAGGACTTCCTCGCCCTCCTCCGCTGCGGGCAGCGCAGCTGGGTCGGCTTTGCCGCCACCAAGCGCCGCCTGGAGGTGCGCGACGACCCCGTGGAGACGCCCCTCCTGGTCGAGGCCCTGCCCGCCGAGGACGCCCTGCGCGTCTCCCTGCGCCTGCCCCCCGGCGGCGCCCTCCTCGTCGCCGGCCACGCGGGCTTCTGGCTGGGGGCCGAGGGCGTGGCCCGTCCCCTGGCGCACGTCCTGCCCGCCCCCTTCCAATCGCTCTACGCCGCCCCCGAGCGCGTCCCGCGCGGCCGCCTGCTCGCCTTCTTCCGCCGGGAATACGCCCAGCTGGCCGCCTGCCTGCCGACCGCCCCCGAGGGCGTCACCCCCGACCTCTTCACCACCGACCCCGGCACGCCCCGCTTTCGCCTGGAGCTCCGCGGCTCCGAGGCCTCGGTCTCCGCCAAGCTCTTCGCGGGCTACGGCAACCTCTGGGTGCCCGCCGGCGGCCCCGGCGACGTCTCCCAGCCCGACCCCGACGACTTCTACCACTGCTTCGTGCGCAACCCCGAGGCCGAGCGCGCCGCCCTCGACCGCGCCCACGCGATGGGCTTCATGGGCCCGCGCGGCGACGACCTGGGCGACCTCGCCGGCGTCCACCGCGTGCGCAACCTCCTCGGCGCCGAGGTCACCGCCGCCCGCCGCGAGGGTTGGCGCGTGGACGTCCTCGGCCCCCTGGGCGACTTCTGGGACGCCGCGGAGGTCATCGTCCCCGTCGTCAAGGTGCGCGACCGCGCCGAGGGCGGCTTCGAGGTCGCCACCGACTACGTCTCCCCCCGCGGCGGCCTGACCCTCTCCCCCGCCGAGGTCGACCGCGCCCTCGCCCGCGGCGAGGCCTACGTCGAGCACGGCGGCGGCGTCGCCCTCCTCGACATCGGCGCCATCACCGCCCTGCGCGAGACCCTGCGCGACTGCCGCGCCCGCCCCGACGCCTCCGGCGCCCTCCGCGTCGCCTCCGTCCACGCCCCCTTCGTCCAAGCCGCGCTCGACCGCCTGGAGGGCATCGACTTCGAGGCCGCCCCGGATTGGCGCGCCCGCGCCGAGCGGCAGAACCGCCGCCGCAAGCCCGAGCCCGTCGACCTCGGCCCCCTCGAATCCACCCTCCGCCCCTACCAGAAGGAGGGCGTCTACTGGCTCCGCTTCCTGGAGGAGTGCGGCTTCTGCGGCATCCTCGCCGACGAGATGGGCCTCGGCAAGACGCTCCAGACCCTCACCTGGCTCTCCCTGCCCCGTTGCCGCGAGGACGCCCGCCGTGTCCCGGCCCTCATCGTCTGCCCCACCTCCCTCGTCGAGAATTGGCGCCGCGAGGCCGCGCGCTTCGTCCCCGCCATGCGCACGCTGGTGCTCTCCGGCCCCGACCGCGCCCGCCGTTTCGCCCAGGTGCCCGACGCCGACCTCGTCATCACCAGCTACGCCCTCATCCGCCGCGACGCCGACTTCCATGCCGACTGCCGCTACGCCGCCGTCGTCCTCGACGAGGCCCAGGCCATCAAGAACCACCGCACCCAGAACGCCCAGGCCGTCAAGCGCCTCCGCGCCGACACCCGCCTGGTCCTCTCCGGCACCCCCATCGAGAACGGCGTCGCCGACCTCTGGTCCATCATGGATTTCCTCATGCCCCGCTACCTCGGCCCCTACGAGGACTTCCAGGTCGCCTACGAGGACCCCATCGCCGCCGGCGGCGCCGCCGCCGAGGCCGCCCAGGCCCGCCTCCGCGCCAGGCTTCACCCCTTCCTCCTCCGCCGCGTGAAGAAGGACGTCGCCGCCGACCTCCCCGACAAGATCCGCTCCGTCACCTACTGCGCCCTCTCCCCCGACCAACGCCGCGAGTACGACGCCATCCGCGCCGAGGTCCGCGAGAAGATGCGCGGCCTCGTCCGCGAAAAGGGCTTCGAGAAGTCCCGCTTCGAGGTCCTCGCCCTCCTCATGCGCCTGCGCCAGATCTGCTGCGACCTCCGCCTGCTCAAGGACCGCGTGCCCAAGCCCGGCGAGGCCCCCTCCGCCAAGCTCGACGCCCTCATGGACCTCCTCGACGAGGCCGTCGCCGGCGGCCACCGCCTCCTCGTCTTCTCCCAGTTCACCTCCATGCTCAAGCTCATCGCCGCCCGCCTCGAGCAGGACGGCGTCCCCTACTGCTACCTCGACGGCGCCACCAAGGACCGCCTGGGCCAGTGCGCCAAGTTCAACCAGACCCCTTCCATCCCCCTCTTCCTCATCTCCCTCAAGGCCGGCGGCACCGGCCTCAACCTCACCGGCGCCGACACCGTCGTCCACTTCGACCCCTGGTGGAACCCCGCCGCCGAGGAACAGGCCACCGACCGCGCCCACCGCATCGGCCAGAAGAAGACCGTCCAGGCCATCAAGCTCATCGCGCAGGACACCATCGAGGAGAAGGTCCTCGACCTCCAGCGCAAGAAACAGGCGCTCATCGAGGCCACCGTCAACGCCTCCGACGCCTCCATCGCCTCCACCCTCACCATGCAGGAAATCGAGGACCTCCTCACATGAACACGACCATCGCCCGCGAAGACACCCCGCCCGCCGACGCCCTTGTCGCCGTCTGGGAACGTTCCGTCCGCGCCACCCACGGCTTCGTCACCGAGGACGAGATCGCCCTCTTCCGCCCCCAGGTCCGCGAGATGCTCCTGGCCATCCGCCCCTTCGTCCTGCGCGTGGACGGCCAGCCGAGCGGCTTCCTCGCCCTCAACGGCGCCCACGTCGAGGCCCTCTTCGTCGACCCGCCCCTCTTCCGCCGCGGGCTTGGCGGCCGCCTCCTCCGCGCCGCCGTCGAGGCCGGCGCCAAGACCGTCGACGTGAACGAGGAGAACCCCGGCGCCCTGGCCTTCTACCTCGCCTGCGGCTTCCGCCAGATCGGCCGCGACCCCCTCGACCCCTCCGGCCTCCCGCACCCCATCCTCCACCTCGCCCTCCCCTGACCCCCATCCCAAATAAGCGCTGATGATTTTCCGAAACCCTTAAGGGTTTGCCTCGAAACCCTTAGGGTTTTGGGTCGAACCCCTTAGGGTTTCGCCTCCGACCCCTTAGGGTTTCATGGGCGACCCTTCTCCGCGAAGACGCAAAGGGCCGCAAGGGATTGGGCACTTCACCGTTCGCCCCTTCAGGCCTCTCTAACGAGCCCATCCCTTGCGTTTTCCCTTTTGCTCTTCCCATTCTGGCAGTCCTGCGTGCGCTGGCACGCCCCTAATCTGCACCAATCTGCGCAATCCGCGGTTTCCCTGCGCCGTGCAGGCCCCTGTGTGCCTCTGTTCACCTCAGTGTTCCTCTGTGTCCCAACCTTTCCCAGGGCATCGCCGCGTGCAATAGTGTCCGGGGAAATTATGCGAAGACGAGTGGAAGGGTAAGTTGGATGGGGGGGATGAGTGGCGGAATGGAGGAGGATAAGGCACGTTTTTTGGTGTGAAGGGGTCGAAGAAGGAGTTCCGCAAGG
>DVOR01000168.1 GCA_018713405.1 Candidatus Spyradenecus faecavium
TCGCCCACCGCGCGGAAGGCCTCCGCCGCCGGCAGTTCGCCCATCCCGATGCCCACGCCCAGCGAAAGCAACGTCCCCAACGCCAGCACCAACACCACGTTCATCCCGCACAGCGCCGTCACGAGCACCGCCAGATAGGGCAGGAGCAGCGGCACGCTGAAGGGATGGGCCCCCGCCGGCACGCCGCCGCCCGGCGCCACCGCGACGAAGAGCGCCACCGTGAGCAACGCCGCGGGCAGCACCAGACGCAGGTTCTCGCGGAACTTCGCCCGCATGTCGCACCCCTGCGTCCGCGTGGCGGCGATGGTGGTGTCCGAGATGATGGAGAGGTTGTCGCCGAACATCGCCCCGCAGACCACCGCGCCCAGGCAGAGCGGCGCGCCCATCCCCGTGGCCTCGGCGATGCCCACCGCGATGGGCGCGATGGCCGTGATCGTCCCGACCGACGTCCCCATCGCCGTCGAGGCGAAGGAGGCGATCACGAAGAGCCCCGCCACCGTCGCCCACGCCGGCAGCACCGACAGCCCAAAGTTGACCGTGCTCGTGACGCATCCCGCCGCCTCGGCCGCGCCCGCGAAGGCGCCCGCCAGCAGGAAGACCAGGCACATCACCATCACGTCGGTCTGGCCCATCGCCCGCGCCACCACGTTCAGCCGCTCGGGGAAGGGCCGGTGCCGGCACTGCAGGAAGGCCACGCCCAACGCCGCCAGGAAGGGCACAATCGCCGGCAACGCCACGCGCCCGTGCAGCGGGATCCCCACCCCCAGGAACAACGCCAACAGAATGGCCACCGGAAGGAGGCCGGACAGTCTGGGCTGCGTCTGGACACTGTTCGCTGTCATGGCTTGGATGGACGTGAAAACCCTGCTCCCCTCGGCCGACCCGTCGCGCGCCTGCCGCGCGTCCGGCGGCCTCTTAGAAGTCCGTGTTGTCCACGAAGAGGTTGTCGAAGATGTAGCGGCGGCGCTCGGGGGTGTTCGCGCCCATGAGGAACTGCACGGTGTCCCACACGCGCGTGTCGCTGTGCACATCCACGGGGGTCAGGCGGATGCCCTCGCCGATGAAGTCCTTGAACTCCTTGGCGTTGATCTCCCCGAGGCCCTTGAAGCGGGTGATCTCGGCCTTGGCGCCGCAGGCCTTGATGGCAGCCTCGCGCTCGGCGTCGTCGTAGCAGTAGAAGCTCTGCTTGGCGTTGCGCACGCGGAAGAGCGGGGTCTCCAGGATGAAGAGGCGGCCATCCTTGATGATGTGGTCGAAGAAGCGCAGGAAGAAGGTGATGAGCAGGTTGCGGATATGCAGGCCGTCCACATCCGCGTCCGTCGCCAGGATGACCTTGCCGTAGCGCAGGTTGTCCGGCGACTGCTCGATGCCCAGGCTCTTGACCAGGTCGTAGAACTCCTTGTTCTTGTAGATGGCGTCGCGGCGCAGGTCGCACACGTTGAGGGGCTTGCCGCGGAGCTTGAAGACGGCCTGCGTCTGGGTGTCGCGCGCGGTGCCCACGGTGCCGCCGGCGGACTTGCCCTCCACCAGGAAGATCATCGTGTCCTCGCCCTTGCCCTTGGCCTTGTCCAGGTGGCGCTTGCAGTCGATCAGCTCCTCCACGCGCACGGCGCTCTGCTTGGCGCGCTCGCGGATGGTCTTCTGCAGGTCCTTGCTCGCGGCGCGGAGCTTCGCGGTCTCGTCGATTTTGTCGAGCAGGCGCTGGGCGTCCTCGGGGTGGCGGTGGAGCTCATCCTCCACCACCTTCTTGATCTCGGCGACGAGCCCGGCGCGGATTTCGGGGTTGCCCAGCTTGTTCTTGGTCTGGCTCTCGAAGACGGGGTCCTTCAGGCGGATGGCCACGGCCGCGATGATGCCGTCGCGCGCCACGTCGCCGTCGTACCGCTTCTTGGAGAACTCCTGCACGCCGCGCAGGAAACCCTCCTTGAAGGCCGTCAGGTGCGTGCCGCCGTCGTTCGTGTACTGCCCGTTGACGAAGGAGTAATACTCCTCGCCCATGTGGTTGGTGTGCGTGAAGGCCACCTCGAGCATCTTCGAGCGGAAGTGGAAGGGCCCGTAGAGCTGGCCGCCGTCGGCCTCCGCCCCGATCAGGTCCATCAGGCCGTTCTCCGAGCGCACGGGCTCGCCGTTCAGCTCGATCGTCAGCCCCGCGTTCAGATAGGCATACATCTTCAGGCGCCGCGCCACGTGCTCCGCGCGGAAGGCGAACTTCGGGAAGATCTCGACGTCGGGCAGGAACCCCATGAAGGTCCCGTTCCGCTCCTTCGTCTCCCCCTCCTTGCGCTCCAGCAGCTTCCCCTTCGCGAAGGTCGCCTCCACGAACCGCCCCTCGCGCGTCGAGCGCACCGTGAACCGCTCCGACAGCGCGTTCACCGCCTTCGTGCCCACGCCGTTCATGCCCACCGAGAACTGGAAGACGTCGTCGTTGTACTTGCCGCCCGTGTTCATCTCGCTCACGCACGCGACCACCTTCTCCAGCGGGATGCCCCGCCCGTAGTCGCGCACCGACACCTCGCCCGTCGCGTAGTCCAGCTTCACCACGATGCGCTTGCCGTAGCCCATGATGAACTCGTCGATGGCGTTGTCCAGCACCTCCTTCAGCAGGATGTAGATGCCGTCCTCATACTGCGCGCCATCGCCCTTCCGCCCGATGTACATGCCTGTGCGCAGGCGGATGTGCTCCATCGGGTCAAGGGTCTTGATGCTGTCGGCTGTGTATTCGGCGGGGTTCTTCGGCATGGCGCTCCTCAAAAAGTCCGCCCATTGTACCAAATCCCCCGCCTCGCCGCGTCCCGCCTCAGCGGTTGCGCAGGGCGGGGTCGAAGACGTCGCGCAGGTCGTCGGCCAGCCGGTTGAAGATCAGGACCAGCAGGAAGATGGCCAGCGAGACGAAGGCGAGCTCCCACCAGATGCCCTGCCAGAGCCGCGCGCGGGCGTTGTTGATCATGATCCCCCACGAGGGCTCGCCCTGCACCCCGATGCCCAGGAAGGAGATGAAGACCTCCGTGGCGACGCTGGCCGGGAAGCGGATGGAGAAAGAGATCAGCACGATGTGCATCACGTTGGGCAGGATGTGCCGGAAGAGGATGCGCCCGTGCGAGTAGCCCAGCACGCGCGCGGCCTGGACATAGGCGCGGTCGCGGTGCTTGATCACCTCGCCGCGGATGTTCCGGCAGACGCTCACCCACGTGGTCAGCCCGATGCCCAGATAGATGCCGAAGAGCCCCTTCCCCGCGATCAGCGCGATGGCCAGGATGAAGAGCAGCCCCGGCATGGCCGAGACCGTGGCGCACAGCCACACCACCAGACTGTCCACCTTGCCGCCGAAGTACCCGCCCAGGCACCCCAGCAGCACCCCCAGCGGGATGGCGATGAGCGACGTCATCACGCCGACATGGAACGCGATCCGCGCCCCCTGGATCAGCCGCTGCATCACGTCGCGCCCCAGGTTGTCCGACCCCAGCCAATAGCGGTGCCGCGTCTCCGGCACCGCCGTGCCGTCCGCGAGCGTGTGCGCCGGCCATGTCGCCACGCTGAGCGGCGGGAGGTAACGGCTCTCCATGTGCACCTGGTTGTAGGGCGGCACGCGCTCGGGCGCCCACGTCAGGCACGCGGGCGCGCCCTCCCACAGCGACCCTTTGTAGTAGCGGTAGACGCCCTCGCCGTAGAGCGCCAGCAGGGTGTAGAGCCCGATGGCGACGATGCACAGGCGGGTGACGCGGTTGCCCCACAGGCGCGCCCACGCGCTGGGGCCGCGGCGGGCGGCGGTCTCGGATGCGGCGTTCATTGGGCCACCCTCACACGGGGGTCAAGCCAGCCATACGCGATGTCCGTGAGCAGGTTGACCAGTTGATAGATCAGCGCGCCGAAGATCACCACGGCGCGCACCACCGACATATCGGCGGAGTTGATCGCGTTGATCGAGACGCTCCCCAGCCCGGGGATCCCGAAGAAGCTCTCCAGCAGCAAGCTCCCCGTGAAGAGATAGGGGATGGAGAGCGACACATAGGTGACGATGGGGATGAGCGAGTTCCGCAGGACGTGCACGAAGAGCGTGCGCCCGCGCCCCAGCCCCTTGGAGACCGCCGTGCGCACGTAGGGCCGGTAGATCTCGTCCAGGATGGCCGCGCGGTAGAACCGCACGTCGCTGCCCAGCGCGCTGACCACCCCGATGATCACCGGCAGCACCAGATAGTACGCGCTCTCGTAGCCCCAAATCGGGAAAAGCGGCCACTTGAAGCCCAAAAAGAACTGCCCCAGCAGGATCCACACCACATAGTTGATGCTCATCAGCGCCGTGGAAAAGGCCAGGATCCCCCGGTCCAGCCACCCGCCCTGCGCCGCCGCGCACAGCAGCCCCAGCACCACCCCGACGATGGCCCCGAAGAACAAAATCGGCACCGACAGCGACAGCGTCGGCCCCAAGCCCTGCACCAGCACCTGCGTCACCGGCTGCTTCGTCTCCGTGGACATCCCCAGGTTGAGATGCACCAGGTTGTTGAGGTAGAGCACGAACTGCGAATCGAGCCAATGCCGCGTGGCGCAGCGCACCGCCGTCACCCCGTCCGCCTCGGCCAGTCGCCACCCCGCCGGCACGGAGAGCGCGCCGTCCGGCCCCAACGCGCGCACCTCCTCGCGCCCCGTCGCGGACTCGCGGAGCGTCGCCCGCGCCGCCCCCGGCAGCTCATACTCCCCCGCGCCCAGCGAACACGCCAGGCGCGTCCCCCCGCCCGGCGCCTTCTGCACCGCGTCCATCTCGCGCCACTTCCCGAAGAAGAGCGGCAGGTCATAGCCGTTCTCCGCGTTGAAGTTCACGATCGCCTCCTGCGTGGCGTGCTGCCCCAGCACCGACTGCGCCGGCGAGCCGCCCACCACGTAGAACAGCACAAAGGAGAGCAACAGCACCCCGAAGGTGGTCGGCACCATCTCCGCCAATCGTCTCAGCACATATCGCCACATAACCCGCACATTCTACCAAAACCTCCCCCACCTCCGCCCCACCCTTCCTCAATCATCCCCCAAAAAGGTCGGGGGCCAAACCCTAAGGGGTTCGAGGCGAAACCCTAAGGATTTTGGGTCAAACCCTTAAGGGTTTCGGAAAAAGAGGTGGACTTATTTGGATTGGGGGAAGAGAGGTTCGAGGAAGAGGGGCGCATCGGAGAAGTCCAGGAGGGGGAGGTCGACGCGGAGGGCGCAGGCCGGTTCGCCGTCGACGAGAATCGGCGTCTCGGCGTAAAGCAGACGGTCACGCCGGCCCGGGGCGAGGCCGGCGACGTGCCACCGGAAGGTCTTGCTCTCGCCGGGGCCGAGGGTAAGCCGGGGAAGGTCGAGGGGTTTGCCCGTGGCGTCGAAGGACGGACCGCGGACAAGCCTGCCGTCAAGGCGGAAGACGTCGTCGGTCTCCCAGAGGAAGAACTTGCCCGCCTCGACGGTGAGGGGGGCCTCGGAGGGGTTGGCGAGGGTGAGCGTGAGGCGCTCCCCTTCCAACGTCAGCCGTATCCACGCAGGGTCGAGGGTGGGCAGGGTTTGGGGCCGACTGTGCTCCTGCCGTTCGAAGGCAAGCGTGGCGGGCGTGGCGGGGACGAAAGGCTCGGCGGGCGGCAGACAACCCTTATGCCGTTTGCGGAGGGCCTCGCGGACCGCGTCCGGGTCGGCGGCGGGATAGGTGCGCGTGGCGGTGAGCGTCCAGTAGGCGCCGTCCTCGGAGAGAACGTGGAGGCGGCAGGAGAGGGTGAGGGGGGCCTTGAGGGCGGCGGCGAGCGGGGTCTCCGGGGCGTCGATGTCGCACACGCCGCCCGGGGCAAGCCGGTAGGAGGGGTCCAAGAGGCGAACCGACGCCTCGGGGAAGCCTGCCACGGCGAACGCCTCCTGCGCGGGCTCGACGCGGATGGGGACGTCGGCGCCGGAGGTCAGGGAAAGCGCGCCCACATGCTTGAAGGGCCTCGCGTCCTCGAAGGCGAGGGCGAGGGGGCAGTCGCCGGCGGCGGGGCGCGCGCCCGGCGGCAGGGTCTGGGTGAGGGTGAGGAGCGGCGCATCGTCGCGCGGCAACAGCGCGTCGACCCACCGTCCGGGGATCTCGATGGGCGGGAGGCGGAGGGCGCGGAGCGCGCCGCCCAGCATGACGGGCTCGGAGAAGATGAGCGTGGCGGTTGCGCTCGGGGAGGCCTTGCCGGCCAACAGGAAGGGGAGGTCGCGGCGTTCCCCGGGCGCGAGCGTGAAGGGGGCCACAAGCTCGGGCTCGAAGACGCCCTCGCCACGAGCCGAATCGAGGAAGGCGCGCCGTCTGTTGCAGAGGGTGACGGAGGGGAGGGAGTGGACGGTGAGCGGGGCGTCGGTGACGTTCGTGAAAGAGAGGACCACGCGGTCTTCGCCTTGGCGGGAGACGGCGAAGAGGCCTTCGGGCAGGGGCGGCGGGTCGAGTTCGGCGCGGCGTGCCTTGAGCGCCTGCAGGAGGGGCTCGAGCGGGACGTCCTCGGGGAGGCCGAGGGCCTTGGAGGCCAGGCGGAGCTGGGCCCGGACGTAAAGCCGCGGCTCCGGCAGCCCCCACGGGTCACGGCCGCGGAGCTTGGCGGCAGGGTGCCCCAAGAGCGCGTCGAGCCAAAAGGGGAGGAAGGCACGGTCCTCGATGGGGAGGAGGTCGGTGTCGCCGTAGAGGGCGAAAGGAAGGCACCCCGTGTCCTGCCCCAGGCAGATAAGCGTGCCCTTGGGGTAGCCGATGGGGCGCGGCGGGAGCGACAGGGAGCGGAGGCGGCCTTCGGCATCGCGCCACAGGGAAACCCGACGCGCCTCGACCACGGGGCACGTCGACTCCTCGCCGGGGGAGAGTGCGTACGCCGGGCGGCCTTCGCGGAGGACGAGCGTCAGCGGGCGCCCCGCGACCAAGACGGGGTCCCATTGCGGACCATGGATGAGGCGGAAGGGCGGCCAGTCCCGCTCAAACCGCCACTCGGCACGCAGCTCCTCCTGGGGAATGGGGAGCGGCGTCTCGCCGGGGTTGGGGGCGTTGACGACGGTGAAGTCGGCCGCAGCCGCGACGGTTGCGAGCAACGTGAAAAGCCAAGCCACAAGGACACGCATGGGAGTACCCTCCTTCCATCGCCGGATTTTAGCAAACCCCCACCCCTCCCGTCCAGAACCACCCCCGCCCGGGGCAGTGCTCTCCGAGGAAAGAGGAAGGGGACCGCAAAGACGCAAAAAGGGGCGCGAAACGCCCGGGCGCCATCGGTCGCTCTGCGGCTTCGCCGCTGACCGCGACCGCCGCCCTCCGCTTCGCGCCTAAAAGGTGGTGGCCAAACTTCCAAGCCTCCAAGCTTCCAAACTTCCCCTCCCCCTTTGAGTGACCCTTCAGGGGCGCTCAAAGGGGGAGGGGCGGGATTGTGGTAGAATGGGGGCGAAAGGAGCGTTTATGAAGTGGATCACAGTGGCGGGAATCCGTGAGGCCGAGACCGTGGCGTTCGCCCAACGGAATCTGCCCAGCTACACGGCGATGTGCCGGGCGGGGGCGGCCGTGGCCAGGCAGGTCGAGACCGTGGCGGCGCGGGCGGGCATCCGCCGCGTCATCGTGCTGTGCGGGCCGGGGAACAACGGCGGGGACGGCTTCGTCGCGGCGCGTTGCCTGGCGGAGGACGGCCTGGACGTGGAGGTCTCGATGACGTGCGTGCCGGCGCACCTGCGCGGGGACGCGGCGCGCGCGTGGAAGGACATGGTGGCCGCGGGGTTGCAGGCGCACGTGCTGCCGTCGTCGGACGCCTGGCTGGAGAGCGCGTGGGCGGACCCGGCGGTCGCGCCGCGGCGGGCCGTCATCGTGGACGCGCTGCTGGGCATCGGCGCGCAGGGGGCGCCCTCGGGCGCGGTCAGCGCGGCCATCAACTGGGTCAACGGGACGTCGCAGGCATGCCCGGTGCTCTCGGTGGACGTGCCCAGCGGGCTGGACGCGGACACGGGCGCGGCCCCGGGCGCGGCCATCCGCGCGGACGCCACCATCACCTTCTCGCGGCCCAAAATCGGCTTCGCCGCGCCCTCGGCGCGCGCCTACATCGGCCACCTGGTGGTGGCGGACATCGGCATCCCCAACGACGTGCTTGAGACGCAGGCGACCCTGCCGCCCGACGCCACGGAGCTCATCGCGGCGCCGGAGATCCGGGCCATCCTACGGCCGGAACGCGCGCTGGACTCGCACAAGCGGTCGTACGGCCACGCGCTCATCGTGGGCGGGTGCGCGCGTTACCCCCACGCGCCGGTCCTGGCCGCGCAGGCGGCCTATCGCGCGGGCTGCGGCCTGGTCTCGCTCGACGTGCCGGCGGAGTCGCGCGTGGCCGCGGCCGTTTGGGCGCCGGAGGCCATCTTCGCGGAGCCGTGCCCCGAGGGTGCGGCGCTGGCGGACTTCCAGGCCATCGCCATCGGCCCGGGCATGGGGGCGATCGAGGGGGCGCGGCTGGACTTCCTGAAGCGGCTGGTCGGCGACGCGCAGGCCCCGCGCACGGTGGTCGACGCGGACGCGCTCACCGCCTTGGCCAAGCTGCGCCTGGAGGAGGGCTGGGCGCCCGACGCCACGGCGTTGCGCCTGATCCTGACCCCCCACCCCGGCGAGGCGGCGCGTCTGTTGGGCGTGACGCCGCAGGACATCCAGCGCGACCGCCCGGGCGCGGCGCGCGCCATCGCCGCGAACTACCACGCCATCGCCGTGCTCAAGGGCCACAACACCCTGGTGGCCGAACCCGGCGGGCGCCTGCGCGTGTGCATGGGCGGCAACCCGGGCATGGCCACCGCCGGCACGGGCGACCTGCTCACCGGCCTGATCGCGGGCCTGCTCGCGCGCGGCCTGGGCACGGAGGACGCCGCGGTGCTGGGCGTCTACCACCACGCCTTGGCCGGCGACGCGGCGGCCTTCGCCCACGGCGAGGAATCCCTCATCGCCACCGACCTGCTCCCGACGCTGCGCCTGTGAGGCGGTCGTGGCCGGGGAAGCACGAACTCCACGAAGGGCCACAAAGGAGAGGGAAAAGGAAGAGGAGGAGAATCAGAGGGTGTGGGGCGCTGCCCCACACCCCGGCAGGGGGACGCTCCCCCTGCACCCCCGGCACGCCCTGCGGGCGTGCCCGACCGAGACACGCCAGGCGACGCGGCAGGACAAATAGGACAAATGGGACAAATAGGACGGGCGGCGGTGGGAGCCAAGCCTCCAAACTTCCAAACCTCCAAGCCTCCAAAAAAAGCCCCGGCGGGTGACCGCCGGGGCACGTGCACGGGGCTGTAAGCCGATTTCTGTACCCTTGCGGGCGCCAATCATCAAACTAAGCGCCCAACCCGCGGATTCGGCCGAGGCCGTTGGCGGCGCGAGCAGCGCCTCTCCGCCTATTTGGGCTTGCTCCGGAAGGGGTTTGCCTTGCGCGGGGGCTTTCGCCCGCCGCCGGTGGGCTCTTACCCCACCTTTTCACCCTTACCGCCCGAAGGCGGCGGTTTGTCTCTGTGGCACTTTCCGTCGCGCGGGTTTGCCCCGCGCCCACCGGCCATTGCAGCCGGTCTTCCCGCTCTGTGGAGTCCGGACTTTCCTCCCGCTTGCGCGGGCGATTGGCCGCCCCGGCACAAAGGGTTCAAATCAGGATGCGTCCGCAGGCCGGGCAGGTGACGAGGGGCGCGTTGGGCGTCTTGTCGGCGTGGAGGACGGCCTGGGTGACGGAGGGGGGCTGGACGAGGTTGCAGCCGGTGCAGACGCCCTCGGCGCGGTTGTACTCGACGGCGCAGGGCCAACGGGTGAGGCGGAGGCGGTCGTAGTAGCGGAGCTGGGCGGGCGGGACGGCGGCGACGAGGGCCTCGCGCTTGGCCTGGACCTTCTCGAGCTCGGCCTCGACGGCGGTCTTGCGGGCGGCGGCGGCGTCGAGGATCTCCTGGACGGCGAGCTCCTCCTCGGCCTCGAACTGCTTGGCCTCGTCGAGGCGGCGCTCGGTGGGGGTGCGGTTCTTGTCGGCGGCGGCCATGCCGGCCTCGGCGGCGGCGGCGGACTCGGCGGCGGCGCGGTGCTCTTGGTCGGCGGCGGCGAGGCCGCGGGCGCCGGTCATGCCGGTGGCGTTGCGCTCGGCGCGGGCCATGCGGTCGCGGTCGCGCTGGAACTGGCGGTTGAAGCGGTCGTACTCCCTGTTGGCCTGGAGGTTTTCGGCCTCGGCGGCGAGGACGCGCTTGCGGGCCTCGGCCAGGCGGGCGTCGGCGGCTTTGCGGCGGGCGGGAAGAAGGGTCTTGAGTTCGCGTTGAAGGTCGCGGATGCGGCCGTCTTCCTCTTGGAGGGCAAGGAGGGCTTGGATGTCCATGTGTCGTTCCTTTGGTTAAAAGTACAGGTCGCGCTCGCCGGCGCGGATGCGGCCCAGGCGGGACTCGACCTCGGCGCGGAGCTTGGGCTCGAGCTTGGCGGTCTCGCGGGCGATGACGGCCCAGCCCTTCTCGGCGGTGGCTGGGCTGGCGTAGTCGGAGAGGTATTCGGCAAGGGTCATGATGGCGTTGGGCGTGCAGAAGCGGCCGATGAAGCCGGGGATGGCGTATTCCATGAAGTGCTCGCCGGTGCGCCCCAGGCGGTAGCAGCTGGTGCAGAAGCTGGGGATGTAGCCGCCCTCGAGGATCTCGCCGATGACCTCGTCGAGGCTACGGGTGTCGCCCACCTGGAACTGCTCGCGGTTGAGGGTCTGCTGGCCCTCCT
>DVOR01000169.1 GCA_018713405.1 Candidatus Spyradenecus faecavium
CTCTGACGGACGGCACACGGCTCTCGGCGCTCCACCCCATCACCGTCACGGACTCCCTCACCGTCTCCGGCACGGTCACCATCGACGAGCCCCGCTCCGGCGTCTTCCTGCGGGGCAACGCCAACACCACCATTGCGACCTCTGCCTTCACCGCGCCGAGTGGGTTCACCGTCAAGAAGGTGGGCAACGATTACCGTTTGGTGGCCACTTCCGTCACCGAGCCCGTGTGGTACGCCGACGGCGTGCGCGTGGAGGCCAAGCCCGGGGACGCGGCCCCCGAAAACAGCATCCTTGTCCTCACCACCACCGACCGCAAGGAGAGCGGCCTGTGGGAGGGCTACGCCGCCTTCCGTTCCTCCCCCGCCGGCGGCGGCTGGAACGTTTGCGTCGCCGCGAACGGCAGCATCACGGAAGGAGATGCCACAGGCTATATCCAGTCTGCCGGGTGCAAGTACGTCCTCATCGGCGCCTCCGCCGCCGAGATCCCCGCCCTCGCCGACGCCACCGACCGCCTCGCCGGCTTCCACGTCGGCCGCCTCCCCCTCCGCGAGAGCATCCGTATGGGGACGGTGGAGGATGTCGGCTCATTAGGGCAGGACGGCAAGCAGGTCTATGTGAACCGCTCCGACGCCGAGCTGATTGAGGCCTACGTCGCCAAACTTGCCAAGGCCGGGGATACGCACGCCCGCGGGAAGCTCTCCCTGCTCGGCGGTGGCTATGGCGTCCCCGACCAGTACAGCAACGACACCGACTTCACGCAGTGGGATGGGTTGCCTTCCATCGAGGATCCGGAGGCGTGGACCAAACCGACCTCCCGCGGACTCACGGTCTATGCCCTGCGCGACCGCTATCGCCTCTTCAAGACGGCCGAGCCTGCGGTCTTCCCCGACCTGACGCTCTACGACGACGTGACCATCCCGCTCGGCATCGCGCCGAACGGTCTCTCCTATGGGCGCGGCATCATCGGCAAGACCGACGGAGCCCTGCTCTGGGTGGAGGATAGGGGGCGTCGTAACCGACTGAGCACCATCTGCGTCAATGGTACCGGCAACGGCACTGTCACTGCCGAGGCCATTCCGGGTCTCTATGCGCTGGCGGTGACGCCGTCGGGGCAGAGCGGGGACTTCTCGCAGGCGGATTCGCCGAGCGTGGGCGAGATGCTCGTGCTCAACCCGCAGGGCGGGGCGTTGGCGGCCATCCTCCCCACGGGAAGCTACAAGCCGACCATCGGTACGGACGGCATTCCGAGCGGCACGGAGCACACCCTCTGCGGCGCGGTGGCCGAGGCGCTCATCAAGGACCCCACCCTCACCGTCGGTGAGGCCCTGACCCTGACCCTGACCCTCGAGGCCAACCCGGGTGCCTCCACCAGCCTTACGCTCTTGGGCGACCCGACGGTGCGCGTCATGGCGTGGCCTGAGCCGAAGCCGCGCCTGCCCGAGGGCGAGGAGGACGTCCAGCTCGCCGAGGAGACGCTGAATACCCTCCGCGCGGCGGCCGAGGCGGGCGGCCTCTTCAAGGACTATGAGGTCACGGTCACGGGCCTGGACGGTGCGGCGCGGCCGGTGGCGGAGCTGGATGACGCGCTGGCGTGCTTCGAGGGGCTGGAGCCCACGGTGGAGGAGGGCAAGGTGGTCGTGGCCTACGACTTCGGCGTCACGGGCCTTCGCGTGGAGGGCAAGGAGGTCGTGGTCACGCTGTCCGTGCGCGGCAAGGCGGGGCAGGGGCTCACCTTCGCCGAGGGCAACGCCTACGCCATCGCGCCGCAGTCCCTCGACGGCACGCAGGCACTCGCCGAGCCGCCGGCGGTCACGCCTTCCACGCCGACCGCCGATGGCACGGTCGAGCTCCGCTTCACGCTCCCTGAGGCCTCCGACACCTTCCTCTTCCGTGCCAGGGTCTCCCCCCGTTGAGCGGGGGAGGCGCGGGCGCAAAAAAGGGCCCCACGGGAAACCGTGGGGCCCTTTTCATGCCTGGGAGGCCGTCCGCTTACTTGGAGGCGGAGAGGTCCTGGAACATCTGGTAGGCCTCGTCGGGCTTGAAGCCGCGGTGGATGACGGCGCCGACGGCGCGGATCATGGCGGCGGGGTTGGTGGACTGGAAGACGTTGCGGCCCATGTCGACGCCGGCGGCGCCTTCGCTGATGGCGCGGTAGGCGAGCTCGAGGGCGTCGCGCTCGGGGACCTTCTTGCCGCCGGCGATGACGATCGGGACGGGGCAGCCCGCGACGACGGTCTCGAAGCCTTCGGTGTAGTAGGTCTTGACGATGTTGGCGCCGTTCTCGGCGCAGATGCGGGTGGCGAGGCGGAAGTAGCGCGCGTCGCGGGTCATCTGCTTGCCGACGGCGGTGACGCCCATGACGGGGACGCCGTAGCGCTGGCCGACGTCGACGGCGTGGTAGAGGTTGGCGACGGTCTTGGCCTCGGTGGCGGCGTCGCCGACGGCGACCATGACGGCCATGGCGGCGGCGTTGACGCGGATGGCGTCCTGGACGTCAATGACCACGTTGTCGTTGAGCTCGGTGACGACGGAGGTGCCGGCGTCGGAGCGGAGGCAGACGGGGATGTCCTGGGTGGGGGGGATGACGGCGCGGAGGATGCCGCGGGTGCACATCAGGCAGTCGGCGTACTTCAGGAGGGGGACGATGGAGAGGTCGATGCGCTCGATGCCGCCGGTGGGGCCCATGATGAAGCCGTGGTCGCAGGCGAGCATGAGGGAGCGGCCGTCCTTGGGGTTGAAGATGCGCGCGAGGCGGTTCTTCATGCCCCAGTCGAGGTTGGAGCAGCCCTTGAGGGGGAAGCCGATGGTCTTCTGGGGGGTGTCGAGGCCGAAGGTGGCGGCCTCCTTGAAGTTGTCCATGTCGGGCATGGGAGTGTTCCTTTGGAAGTTTGGAAGTTTAGAGGGTTGGAGGCTTGGTGGGGCCGCCTGGCGGCGGCGGGCAACGGGCAGGGCTTGGGGAGGCGGAGCGTGTCTGTCGCCCGTCAGGGCGCAACCAAACTTCCAAGCCTCCAAGCTTCCAAGCCTCCCGAGGCGTTCGGCGGCTCAGCCGACGAAGGCTTCGAAGACGGTGGCCATGGAGGCCGAGCCGGCGTCGATGGCGCCGATGGAGCGCTCGCCGAGGTTCTTGGCGCGGCCGAACTTGGCCTGGAGCTGCGCGGTGGCGTCGGAGCCTGCGCGGGCGGCCTTGGCGGCGGCGGCGAACATGGCGGCCTCGCCTTCGCCCTTGGCGGCGACGAGGGCCTCGGTGGCGGGCTGGAGGGCGTCCATCATCGTCTTGTCGCCCTGGCGGGCGCGGGTGACGGCGCAGATTTCCTCGAAGCCGCCCTGGAAGAGGTCGGCCAGCTGGTCGGCGTCGAGCGCGGTGGCGCCCTTGGGGGCGGCGTCGGCCATGCCTTCGAACCAGGCGCCGTAGAGCGAGGAGGTGGAGCCGGAGGCCTCTTCCTCGAGCTTCTCGGCCATGTCGGCCAGGAGGGTGGGGAAGTCGTCGCCCTCGGCGTGGTTGATGGCGTGGATGGCGGCGACGATGGCGGTGCCGTGGTCGCCGTCGCCGCCGGTGGCGGCGTCCAGCTCGGAGAAGTGCTTTTCGTTGGCCTCGATGGCGGCCTGGGCCTTCTGCCACACGGCCTTGAATTGTTCGAGCGTCATGGGTGCTCCTTGTTCTGTGGGCGGGGGGCCGTCGCCGCCGGGTTGGCGGCGGCGACGGCGCGGCCTTAGCCGTTGCAGGTCCAGTAGGGGGTGTTGGCCTTGGCCTTGAGGAGGGCCTCGCAGGTGGGGCAGACCTTGGCCAGGATCATCTGGAAGCCGGCCATTTCCTGCACGGTGAGGAGCTCGTCGGCGATGCCGTCCATCAGGGTGATGCCCTTCTCGGCGAGGCACTTGGCGGCCGCGCGGTAGCAGATGAGCATCTCCATGGTGGTGGTGGCGCCGGAGCCGTTGATGACGAGGAGGGCGCGGTCGCCGCTCTGCAGGCCGGTGGCCTGGACGAGGCGGTCGACCATGATGCGGGCGGTCTCGTCGGCGGTCTGCACCTTCATGATGCCGCCGCCGCCTTCGCCGTGCTGGCCCATGCCGATCTCCATCTCGTCGTCGGCCAGGGAGCCGATCTCGCCGCCGTTCTGCGGGTGGGTGGCGACCTTGAGGGCGACGGAGAGGGTGGCCAGGTGGCTGTGGAAGGCCTTGCCGATCTCGAGCACCTCGTCGATGGACTTGCCTTCCTCGCAGGCGGCGCCCATGACCTTCATCAGGGGGATGCAGCCGCCGAGGCCGCGGCGGTCCTCGGGGTCGGCGTCGATGCCGGGGGCGATGTCTTCCTGGACGATGATCTCCTTGACGTTGAGGCCGGCCTTCTCGGCCAGGCGCAGCGCCTTGCGGGCGGACATGCGGTCGCCGTTGTGGTTGAGGGTGAGGAGGATGACGCCGGCGGGGCGGTTGAACATCTCCAGGGCCTCGAAGACCTTGGGGCCGCCGGGGGCGGCGAAGACGTCGCCGGCGACGGCGGCGTCGGCCATGCCCTCGCCCACGAAGCCGTGCATCGCGGGCTCATGGCCCGTGCCGCCGAAGCAGACGAGGGCCACCTTGTCCTGCGCCTTGGGGTGGGTGCGGACGACGATGCGGTCGTTGACCACCTTCACCTTGTCGGAGTAGGCGAGGGCGAGGCCCTCGAGCATCTCGGCGGTGAGGTTGGCGGGGTCGTTGAGAAACTTCTTCATCGGCATGGCGTCACCTCACTTCTTGGGCTGGTAGAACTCGACGACGGTGTCGTTGTCGTAGACGAAGGCGATGTAGGCGCCGCCCACGTCCATCTTGTTCCAAAGGATGGACTTGCCCTCGAGCGCGGCGTCGATGTCCTCAACCTCGTAGGCCACGTGGGGCTGCTCTTGGATGGCCGCGGCCATGGGGGAGTCGACCTCGAAGTAGAGGAACTCGATGGCGTACTTGTCCTTGGAGGCGTCGGTGACCCAGACCTTCAGGGGCTCCATGTAGATCATGTCGGGGAGCTTCTCGCCCACGATCATGCCGGTGTGCAGATACTTCATCTCGGGATCCTTTCGTGTCAAAGGGGGTGCGCGGCGGGGTCAGGCCCGCCGCGCGGGTGGGCTCAGAGGCTGGCGCCGGGGACGGTGAAGCGCAGGCCGTTGTTGTCGTGGAAGGTGCCGAACTCGGTCACCACCGCGCCGTTGGGGCCGCCCATCATGAAGTGCCAGGTCTCATCCTTGGGGAGGACGTGGAGCTGGCCGTCGGCCTCCCACTTCTCCACGTGGACGCAACGGAGCAGGTCCTTCTGGCAATCGGCGAGGAGGGCCTTGATCTCCGGGAACTGGTCGAGGTTGGGCTCACCGACCTCGCTGAAGCCGTAGACGGAGCCGTGGCGGACCAGCCAGCTCTCGTGCTTGGCCTGCAGGGGGCCCTTGTCGTCGGTGGTGGGCAGGTGGCGGTGCTCGGCGATGGCCTGGCCGGGGAGCAGGAAGATCTCGTGGCCGAAGTACTGCTTCTCGCGGTTGTTCACCCAGAAGACGCCGCCCATGCCGAAGCGCGCGAAGTCGCCCTGGCCGAAGTCGACCGTCCACATGAAGCCGGGCTCCTCCTTGTAGCGCGGATAGACGGGAGCCCCGATCTTCTGCATCATCTCGAAGTAGGCGGCCTTGCACTTCTCGGTGTCGAGCTTGCCGTCGGTGTAGAAATCAGCGTTGTTCATCTGTACGATCTCCTGGGGGTTTGCGGGCTGCGTGGCGGAAGCCGAGCAGCCGGCGGAAAAAGCGAGCGAAGAGGCGGCCATCACAGCCATCGCGCCATAGCGCATCACCTTCATCGAGTCCATCTTTCTGTCCTTTCGTTGACGGGCGTGTGCCCTGTTTTGACAATGTACCTTTATTATAACCCTTCCCCGCCCCCCCGCGCAAGCACAAAAGGGAGTCCAGCGGCAGTGCCCGGGGAAAGTCTTGGGGACACAGAGGTTCACGGAGTGGAACAGAGGCCCACAGCGGTACGCACGCCGCAAGGGAACCGCAGATTGCGCAGATTCGTGCAGATTTGGGGCGTGCTGGCGCACGCGGGTCGCCGGAGGGGAAGCTTGGAAGTTTGGAGGTTTGGTTGCGGCCTCGTCCGTCGCCCCATCAGGGGCGCTCCTGAATCTCGTGAATCTCCTGCATCTCCTGAGCGTCGCCAGGGAGGCCGAGAGCCGCAACGCACGAGGCGTGCGGCGGAAGGGGCCCGAAGGCCCGCCGGAGCGTCCGGCAAAATAATTCTAATAATTATAGCAGACCTCTTTCCAGGAGTCAAGCACAATTTTTAGGGCAATCGCGTCAGGGGGCGAGCACATCCAGCAACAATTCGGAGGGACTGCCGACGGCGGTCACCAGGAGTTCGTCGCGGGCGCGCGTGCACGCCACGTAGAGCAGGTTGCGCTCGGTCTCGTAGATGTCCTCCATCCCGGAGATGAAGCCCGCCTCCGCCAGGCGCGTCGGCGAGGGGAGGACGTCGGCGTCGCACGCGATGACCGCCACCGCGCGATACTCCAGGCCTTTCGCCTCGAGCATCGGGCACATCCGGATCAGCGTGGCGCCCTTGGCCAACGTGTCGCGGAAGGCCGAGGCCCGCACGGCCTCCACCGCCCGCCCGCGCTGCCCCTCGTCGCGGAAGAAGATCGCGATTTCCTCCGCCCGCACGCCTTCCCGGCGCAATTTGTCCAGCCAGGCGGCGATGCCGTCCCGCTCCGCCTCCACCGTCGCGAAGGTCCGGATGGACGGGGCCCGCCCGCGGAGCAGGGAGACCGTCCCGCCGCGGTCCTGGGTCTCCCCGTCCGCGTCCGTGCAGACCTCGTCCAGAAGTTTGTCCGCCATCCGCCGGATCTCCCGTGTCGTCCGGTAGTTCACCTTCAGCACGCGGCTGCGGCCCTGGAGCGAGAGGCCGAGTTCCTTCCAAGAGAAGGGATACCGCTTGATGCGCTGCCCCAGGTCGCCCGCGAAGAAGAGACAATCCGGCCGCTGCGCGTAGGCGGCGAGGAACGCGAGCTCCGCCTCACCCAAGTCCTGCGACTCGTCGACGATGACGTGGTCGTATTCCCGGCATTTACCGGGGTTGTCCCGCAGCCAATCCGTCAGCGCGCCGAAGAGCATCCCCCGGCTCAGCGCCTGCCGTTCCGCGAAGGCCGCCCGCACCTTCTCGAAGACCGCCCACAGCATCCTGCGCCGCGCCTCGGCCAAGCGTCGGGAGACGTTGCGCCGCTTCGCGTCGCGGTAGTCCTCCCACGTCCGCAGGTCGCGCACATCCACGATGCGCTCCCATTCCGAGCAGGCGAAGCGCACCGGGATGTCCTCGGGCAGCAACGCGCGGTTGGCCTCGATGACCTGCCGGACGAACGCGGTCTCGTCCTCCTCGTCGCCCACCGACCCCGGGAATCGGCCATGGATCTTCTTGTAGAGCCCCGTCGCGAAGCCCAAGAGATCCTGCACCTGGCACCGCTCCCGCGCCGCCGGCAACGTGAACAGCCTGCTCCGCCGCCAGTTCAGGTCGTTGGCCAGGTTCTCGGAGCAGGTCGTGATCAGGACGAGGCGCCCCGGGTGCGCCTCCAGCAGGTGCTTGGCATGGTGCAGCGCCACCACCGTCTTGCCCGTGCCGGCGCTGCCGGAGACCCGCGCCGGCCCCGTGTAGTCGCGGTACGCCACCTTGCGCTGCTCCGGGTGCAGGAAGACCGTCCACGCCTCCCAGCCCCTCTCCAGCGCCTGCCGCAACAGGTCGTCGTCCGTGAGGGTCCAGAAGGCGCGCTTCGCGTCCTCCGTCTCGTAGCCGGAGCCCGCCTGGCCGACGGGGCGTGGCTCGGGGCGCTTCCCGATGGCGATGTCCAGCACGGCCTCGGCGGCCTCCGGCGGCAGATGCTCGGCCACCGCCATCAGGGCGTCCTCGTCCGCGGCGTCCAGCGCCGCGCCGACCCAGGCCTCCGGGATGCCGAAGGAGAGCAACGCCGCCGCGTCCAGCCCCAGCCGCCGCGCGGGGGACTGCGCCGCGGGCCGAGCCTCAGGCCGCCTTGGCGGCGGCTCGCCGGGGTCCGCCGCCTCGGGGATCTCCACCAGTTGCATGGTGCCCGTCACGGGATGGCGCGACAGCCGGTGGCGCCGCGCCCACGCGTAGGCGTCGTCGTGGTGCCCCACGTGCAGCAAGGTCAGGACGCCATCCCCCTCGCGCTGCAGGATGATGCGCAGGTCCCCGCCCACACGCGCCGACCAGAAGTCGCACGCCTCCACGCGGTGCAGGTGGAAGACCGGGTTCGTCGGGTCGCTGTTCAGCCGCAGCACCACGTCGGCCACGGCGCGGGCCTCCTTGCCGCTCAGCGCCTGCCGCGACTTCTCGAAGCGTTCCGAAAAGCGAATGCCCGCCATGCCTGCCCCTTTCAACGGTGGGAGAGGTCGTAGACCTTCATGACCTCGTCGCCGAAGTGGTTGATGACCTTGACCGCGATCTTGTTGGAGTCGGGTCGCGGGAAGGGGTGGGAGAGCGTACCGGCGGCGGCCTCCCACTCCTCCTCGTCGATGTCGTGGTTGAGCATCTGCCTGAGGGCCTTGTAGAGCGTTGGGTTGTCCGGGAAGAAGACCTGCCGGGCGACGAAGCACTGCTCGTTGTAGTCCGTGTCCACCATCCAGCAGTCGATGTCGTCGATCTCGCCGCTGCGCACCGTGTTCTGCTTGGGCACGTAGACGTCCACGCCGTTGAGTTGCACGCGGAAGTCGCCCCCCTCGCGCAGGATGTCCACGTCCGGCTCGCCGTAGATGACGAAGGCGTTGGCGTTCACGCCCTTGTCGTCGAGCTCCATGTGCAGGTCGGCGTTTATCCGCGCCAGGAGCACATGGCAGCCGGCCACCGCGCCGACCTCCTCGGTGGCGTGCGCCTCGAAGCCGAAGGCGCAGACCACGGCCAGGTCGAAGCACCCGGCCTCCTTCACCTCCCGCGCGAAGGCCAGCAGGTTGTTCCGCGTGACGGTGCCGAACTCCGGCCCGACGGCGATGGCCACGTGCTTCCGGGGCGCCCCTTCCTCCTCCTGCGTCCACGCCTCGGCCTGGATGTTCCGCCCCGCCCAAGGCACCACCTCTGCGAAGGTCAGGCGGTCGGCTTTGTGCGACTGGCGCACGCCCGCGCCGCGCAGCAGCTTCAACATCCGCGAGACGAAGCTCTCGCCCTCGTCCGCCGGGTTGCACTCGGCCACGCGCAACGCGTCCGTCGTCCCGTCGGGCCGTTCCACGGCCACCAGCGTCTGCACGGGGCTCATGCTCTCCATCGTGAAGGGCCCCGCCACGCGGACCTTCCGCCTGTTCTCGTAGGGCCGGTCGTAGAGGTACTCCGTCTCGGCGTTGCGGGCGATGGAGGCGTCGATCTCCTTCTGCCGGGCCTGGCGCATCTTCTGGAACTCTGCCTGCAATCCTTGCGCCTGCTTGGGCCATTTGGGCGGCACCTCGAAGGGAACCTCCCACTCCTCCGGCGTGGCCTGCCCGAGCGCCGCGCCCAACGCCTCGCGCAGCTCCCGCGAGGTCTCCACGTACCGCCCGTGGATGACGTCGATCTCCGTGTTGTTGGCGATGTCGCCCAATTTGATGTGCGGTACGCGCTCGTAGACGAAGCCCTGCGAGAGGCGCCCCTGCGTGGTGCGCATGATGGCCTTGCCCGTGAGCTTCCGCTCCTGCGCCAAGCCCTCCTCGCTGTCCGCCAGCAGGTAGTAGGGGAAGCGTGCCGTCATCACCCGCCGGCGCGCCAGCGCCAACGCCACGCGGCTCGCGTCGATCGTCACCCAGCGTCGCCCCCACTGCTCCGCCACCACCGCCGTCGTCCCGCTCCCGCACGTCGGGTCAAGCACCAAGTCCCCGGGGTCCGTGCACATCAGCATGCATTGTTGAATCGCGGTCACGGATGTTTGCACAACATAGATTCTGGAGGAGCGCAACAAACAGTTTTCCCATATATTATTGATGGGAACAGACGGAGAATCTTTTATATACATCACGTATGCAAGATTCTTCCCGGTAGAAATTAACCGATTGGCTTTGGCCAACGTTGGCATTCGGTCTAAAGAAACAGCCCAGTGGCGATCTCTTGGAGGAAAATATGACTTCCCTTGAAATACGAATGGACTTTCACGATGCTTCGGATTATCTTGCTGTGAACAAGGGTTTGATTCTTTGTATACACGTACGTCAGGAGGCAATCGACTTGGTGTTTCCTTTTCATTTTTTGTCATTGAGCGTCTGAATCCTGATGGGAACTCTATGTGATCATAACGTTCCCCTGTCGATGCTCCAACCCCAACCTCTTTGCTCTCAGAAAGTTTGCGGTATTTTGCCTGTTTTCGATTCTTTGCGTACCAAAGGATGAAATCTGTAACGTTGCTAAGCAACGAAGACGTGGATGAGCCGCCTTTCTTATACGATATTTGGCTTACAAAATTGTCCTCACCAAAGACTTCGTCCATCAAGCACCGTACCCGATGGACATGGGTATCACTTATTTGGACGAAACAGGAGCCGGAATCTGTGAGCAAATCACGTGCAAGGATCAATCTGTCGCGAAGATAAGAAAGATAGGAATGGACTCCTTCCTTCCAAGTATCGCGAAACGCCTTTATCATTTCAGGCTCTCGACTAAAATCATTGTCGCCAACGGTGGTGGACTTCGATGAGACCTGCCAAAATGAGTTGAACTTGATGCCGTAGGGCGGGTCGATGTAGACCATCTGGACGCGGCCGCGGTAGCCCTCGTTCTCGAGGAGGGAGGCCATGACGTGGAGGGAGTCGCCCAGGATCATGCGGTTGGACCAGGCCTCCTCGTGCTTGTAGAAGTCGAAGGCTTCGGCCTGCTCGAGGGCCTTGTCCCAGCTGGCCAGGTCCTCCTGCACATCAGCCATGCCCCTGCGCTTGGCGGAGCGGCGGCGCATCTCCTCGATGAGCATGCGGGGATAGAGGCGCTCCTGGACGAAGAGGGGCGGGGCCTTGGCGCAGAGGCCGTTGAGGTTGGCCGTTTCCTTGCCGCGCCAGACGAGCTGCGGGTCGAGGTCGGGGTCGCGCTTGTTCAGCTCGTCGAAGAGGTCGGGGCCGCTGTCGAGGGGGATCTGCACCTCGGGGATATGCTTGCCGGCCAGGAGGTCTGCGGGGTCGATGCCGCTGTATTCGCCGGAGGGGAGGGTGGCGCGGCGGACGCCGTCGG
>DVOR01000170.1 GCA_018713405.1 Candidatus Spyradenecus faecavium
TTCTCGACGGGGTCCTCGATGCTCACCAGGTGACGGTCGTCGGGGGCGGCGAGGGCGCGGAGCGCGGCGTAGAGGGTGGTGGTCTTGCCGCTGCCGGTGGGGCCGGAGATGATGATGACGCCGTTGGGCGCGCGCAGGGCCTTGCGGAAGAGGGCGAAGGCCTCGGAGTGCATGCCGAGGTCCTCCAGACGCTCCAACTTCTGCGTGCGGGCGGTCTGGCTGAGGAGGCGGAGGGTGACATGCTCGCCGTAAAGCGTGGGGACGGTGGCCACGCGCAGAGAGACGGTCGCGCCGTCGAGTTCCGTGTCGATGTTGCCGTCCTGCGGGGCGCGGCGCTCGGCGATATCGAGCTTAGCCTGCACCTTGATGTAGGAGACGAACTCGGCGGCGGCCTCGGGCGGCTCGCGGCGGTCGGTCACCAGGCGGCCATCCACGCGCAGACGGATGCGGGAGCCGCGCTCGTCGGGCGAGACATGGATGTCGCTGGCGCCGCGGGCGAGGGCGCGGCGGAGCATATAGGCGAAGAGCTCCTCCGGGCGGTCGAGCGTACCGTTGAGGGCGGCATCGGGATAGTTCTCGCGGAGGGCGGCGGCGAAGGCAGTGGGGTCGCCCGCCTCGGCGAAGCGCACGGCGCGCCCTTCGAGCAGACGTTCCAGACGGTCGCGCAGGGCGAAATCCGTGGCGTCGGACACGCAGACGGTCACGGCGCCATCGGGGGCGACGGAGACAGGCAAGGCGCCGAGACCGCGCGCGACACGCGGCGGGAGCAACCCCAGCACCGACTGCGGGGGGCGAATGCGCGCAACGTCAAGCTTGTCCATGCTCATCGGTAGTTCGCCTGCAGGGTGAAGGAGAGACGGAGCGTGCCGGTGTCCGAACGCGTCACCGCGATGTCCTTGAAGTGGTAGGGCGGCTTCTTGAAGGTCTCGCCCACGAAGAAGAGGAAGATGTCGCGGAAGTTCCCCGCCACGGCGTACTCCATCTCCTCGGTTTTGAAGGGGAGACGCGCGGGGGCGGCCTTGGGCTTGGCGACGGAGGCGGCAGGGCGCTTGGCGGCGCGCTTGGCGGCGCGGGCCTCGGCGGCCTTGAGCTGGGCGATCTTCCGCTGGGCGTCGCGCAGGAAGTCGTCGCGCATGTTGGCCGGCATCTTGGCTGCGGCGCGCTGGACCTCGCGGGCGTAGGCGTCGGCGCTCACGGGCTGGGCGGCGGCCTTGGCGGCAGACGGGGAGGTCTTGCCGCGGGCGGTCGGCTCGGGGGCGGCGGCGAAGGCGGAGGAGAGGACACGCAGACCGCGCGCGGCCATCGCCTGTTCGACGGCGTTCTTCGTGGCGAGCACCGCGTCGGCCCCTTCGGGGATCGGCGCAAAGCCCGCGTCGGCGACCTCTTGGCGCAACGCCTCCAGGCGCGTCTTGAGCGAAGCGGTCTGGGCATCCAGGGTCTCGGGTCCGTCAGGCAGGAGTGCGCGGAGCGCCTCCAGATGCGCGGCCATACGCGCCAGGGCGGGGTCACGTTCGGCACGGACGGCCTCGATTTGTCGGTTCCAGAGAAAGGCTGAGACGACCCCGCACACGACGAGGGCGGCGGCGAGCCAGTGCCAGCTGTTGGTCTTGGCAAGCAATTCCTTCATTGGGCATCCCCCATGCGCGTGCAATCGATGGTATAGGAGAAATGTGTGACCGGAAGGCCTTCGGCATCCTTCCCTGCCTCGTCCTTGGCGTTAGCGAGGCGCAAGTCTTCGGCCTCCGCGAAGACCGTGAGCGCCTCGCGCAGGCGCAGTCCCTCCTCGTCGTCCACGTAAGTGCCGGAGACCGAGACGATGCCGCCGCGCTCGGTGATGGAGTCGACGACAAGAGAGGGCTCCGCGTGCCGGCAGAAGAAGTAGGCCACCTGCACAAAGGCCGCGAGGGGCAGACGACGCGTGGCGAGGGCCTGCTGGGTGGAACGTTCGGAGTCGTAGGCACGCTGGGCTGCGGCCTTGCGTTTCTGGGCGGCGTCGGTGGCCTTTTCCAAAGGCAGATACTGTGCGGCCTCGGCTTGATAACGCGCGGTCTCGGCCTTCAGCAACCGTCCCTCATGCCACGTGTAGAGATAGGGCAGGGCCAGGAGGACGATGCAGGGGAGAACAATCCAGGCGTTGGAGAAACGCTTGCGCGGCACCCAGGGATTGGCCACCGGGAGATCGGTGCGCAGACTGTTCACCTTGGCGGCGGCGGCAAGCGCGGCGGCGGCCTTGAGGGTCTGGTCGACGGCCAAGGGCAGGGCATCGGCGAAGCCGCCCTGCTCGCGGAGGACCGCGGCCAGGGGCTCGGCCTCGCCGCCCAGGGCCAAGAGACGCAAAGGCGTATCGGCCCCCAGCCCACGCATCCCGTGGGTGAACCGTTCCAGCCAAGCCTCGGGGGCGACCGCGGCATGGCGGAGGCCGGCGGGCACGGGTTGGGGCGCGGCCGGCGCGGGCGGCACCACGAGCGCCTCGCCCTGCCCCACGACGACAAGCGTCTGCTTCGCGGCGGGTTGGGCGCGCCAGACGGCGGCCACGGCCAGGCTCAGCGCCGCGGCGCCGGCGAAACGGAGTCCCGCCTCGGCGGCGGCATCGCGCAGGGCGGCCAGACGCCCGGCCTCGAAGACACCCGCGAGAAGCGCGGCGCCGCGGCCTTCGCCATAGGAACAGCCGGCAATCACCCATGCCGTGGGGTCACCACCCGTCTGGTCGGCGAGTTCCTGGGCCATCAGGTTCTGCGCCTCGGCCCACTTGGTACGCGGGGGAAGGGCGACGTCCTGCCGGCGAAGGTCGCACGCGAGAAGAAAACGCACGGCGGTATGGGTCTTGGCGAGGTCGTTGAGCCACGCGGCGGGTGGGGCGTCGGGCGGGGCGGCCACGGGCGACTGCCCGGGCAAACGCCACTGCGCGCCGTCGTGGATCAAAATGGCCGGAATCTTGGAGCGTTTCGGTTTCATGGGGAGGTCAAGGGATAGGCGGAGGCGTAGTGGAGAGGCAGGGTCACGGCGTTGGCGCCGGGACGCAGGAGCACGCGCCGCGGCGGGGCGGCCATCGCGCCGGAGGCGGTCTCGGCCAACACGAAGACGACGCGCTCGCCCAAGGTGAGCCCCTCGTCAAGGAGGACGGAATCGGCGTTCTCGAAGCGGTGGTAGCGGCAGGCCAGCCCCACCGAGGCCGAGGCGGCGCCCACCGTCAGCGCGGGCTGGTGGACGAAGACGTGGAGGCGCTTCACGACGGCATCGCCCTCGGGCTTGACGGTGAGGGAGAGGGTCGGCGTGGGCACGGCGACGGCGAAGGAGCGGTCGCGGTCGCGCCAGTCGACGGCCGCGGCGTCGGGGCGGAGCGCGTCGTCCATGCGGTCGCGGCCGCGGGAGACGAGCGTCTCGCCGTCGAACTCCCACGGCCCGCCGAAGCCGTCGACGACATACGGGATGGGGTTGTCGGGGTCGGAGTCGTCGGCGTCCAGGGCCCTCCCCTCGCAGTAGGGCCCGCGCCAGCCCGCGCCGAGGGTGACGGCGGCGAAACGGTTGGTGATGGCCGCGACCTCCGCGGGCAAGTCGGCCGGGGCGATCGCGGCGGGGATGAGCGGCGCGGAGCGGAGGGCCCACGCGGGGACGTCGAGGACGGCGACGGAGGTGACGGTCCCGCCGGGGTTTTCCGGGTCCGGCGTCACGGTCTCGGTGGGCAGGCGCGCGCCGAAGAGGAGGCAGAGCGCCTCGGCGGAATCCGGCGCGAGGCCGAGGTCGGAGACGAGGCTCAGCCCATCGGCGCGGGTGAGCGCCTCGGCCATCGCCTCGGCATCACGCGCGGTCTGCTCGTAACGTCCCTTCTCGCGGGTAGCCGCCGCACCGGTCATCACCGCCGCCGTCAGCCCGGCCAGGATAACTAAAACCACGAGCAACTCCACCAATGTCATGCCACGGGCGTTCACGGATTTCTCCAGATGTCGAGGTTGAGGAGTTCGATGAAGGTGAGGCCGCGGGATTCATCACGCTGGCGGAGGGCGCCGGTGGCGAGGTCGAGGGGGCCGCTGTCGGCGCCTTGGCGGCGGTTGCCGGTGAGGGCACCGAGCTCGTCGTCGGTGAATTCGTCCCAGGCCTCGGGGTCTTCTGCGCAGACGAGGAAGAGGCGGCGGTAAATGGGCTGGGTGAGGTCAGCCTCGTTCTCGCGATGCTCCAGGTAGAGCACGCGGTAGAAGCCGTCCCAGCGCGTGCCGATTTGGGGGAAGAGCGGGGCGGTCGCGTCCGCCTCGGCGGGCGTGAGCGTGCCATAATCGCGCCCGGCCACGCAGGCGACGCGGCTGGGGGCGTCGGCGTAGGGGCCCTGCCAGCCTTCGCCCGTGAGGGGGTCGGGGTCGCCGAAGACGATGAAGTCGACATTCTCCAAGCGGTCGCCGTCCTCCGAGACGGAGGGTTGCAGGAGGGGCCAGAGGCCGTAGCGCTCGAAAAACTCAATCATGCCGTAGGTACGGTCGTCCTCAGCGGGGCGGTCACCCGTGAAGGTGGCGATGAAATCGCTCGAGGGGAAGATTTTGTTGTCGTGGGGCGCGTGGAGGCCGGCGAGGAGGCGCGGGGCGTTGTCGGCATGGAAGCGGGCAAAGGCGTCGCGGAGCTGACCCATCTCGTGGAGGGTGGTCTGGCGGCGGGCCTGGACAACGACGTTGCGGCCATAAGTGACGGCCACACCCGCGCCCACCACCGCGACGATGGCGATCACAACCAACAGTTCCACCAAGGTGAAGCCGCGGCGTCTGGGCGTGGGTGTGGTCATCGGGTCTTTCTTTCGTTTCAGGGGTTTGGGTGCTGGGTTGGGAGGAGCGAGAGGCTTGGTTTTCACGGTCGCCCCCTGCCCTCCCCCACCCCAACCCTTAAGGGTCTGGATCAAAACCCTTAGGGTTTCGGGTCGAACCCCTTAGGGTTTCAGGTCAGACCCCTTAGGGTTTCGGGTCGAACCCCTTAGGGTTTGGGCGGGAACCCTTCTAAGGGTTCTAGGGGAACCCTAGGTAGGGCTCGGGTGGAACCCTACCTAGGGCTCTCAGTGGAGGGTCAGTCCTTCAGCTTTTCGGTGTCGGAGATGTAGTTGTCGCGGAGGGAGGCGACGGTGTAGCCCTGAGGCGTGAGCACGGTGGCCACGGTGGCGGGCTCGCCTTCGTTGGTCATGGAGTCATAACCAGAGGTCGGCACCTTGATGACGACGAGGTAGCGGTTGTACTCGGTGTCCGTCTGCTCCTGGCGCTTGCCGTAGGCGGGGGTGTCCACGCGGATAGCCTTGCCGCTGTAGATGGAGGCGAAACGCCCCAAGCCCATCACCACGAGATAGTAGCGCTTGCCGTCCGAGACATTTGTGTCGTACGGAACATTGGGGTCGGCCACTTGACTGTTGGTGAGACCGCAGTTGGAGATAATCTCGTCGGTGAGGTTCATCGGCATGGTCGCGCCCATCATCTGTGCGCCGCCGCCCGGATAGACGAAGCAGAGCTTCGTGAGCGGATTACCACCCTCCACCACGGCCTCGGCCTCTTCAATCGCGTTGTTGAGGGAGGTCATATCCATAAAGGTCTGAGATTCCCCGTCGGTGGGCGTGAAGGTGACACCGGTGACGTTACTAGCGTCGATTTGCGCCTGCAGGTCCGTGCGCAAAGTCTCGGCTTGGCCGACAAGTTCGTTAGCCTCGGCGAGGGCCGCAGCGGCCTCTTCGGACTTACTAGCAACAGTGAGGGAGCAGAGCGTCTCGGAGACGTCCATCTCACCGGTAGGCATGCTAGCTGTCGGCCCCATTTGAAGCGAACCCATTGCGAAGGTAGAGTCGTTGGCATTCTCAGCATCCACACGATGGAGGAAGACTTGGGTAAGGCCAGATGCACGCAAGGTCTTAATAACCTCATCGGGGGCATCCTTGGCCATGGCGGTGTAGCCAACGGGGCCGGTGAGGCCCTTGCCGGAAGAGGACATCTGGGTGACGCCAGTCAAGGTCGTCCCCCCGGTTGTGGCCGGCATGGTGTGGTACATGTTGCCTTCGGTGTCGATGAGGGAGTCAAGCTTGTTGATGAGCTTGTAATCGTTGACCGCGCTCCAGTGGCTGATGGTGGACATCAGGGTGGAGCAGTCGTTGATTTCCATCGCGGTCTTGGCGCGCTCGTCCAAGTAGCGATAGGTCACGGCGACGCCTGCGCCGATGACGGCGATGATGGCGACGACGACCAAGAGCTCGATGAGCGTGAAGCCCGCGTGGCGCTTGGTGCGGTTGAGGTGTGTGTGCTTCATAAGGAATGGTTCCTTGTGTGGTGTTTGTGTTCGGGTTTCGCAGGCGCTGGAGACCCGCACGTTGGGTGCCGTTCAGGCCTGGGCCTTGGCGAGGGCGTCGGCGGCGGCCTGGGCGGCGTGCTGGAGATCGGTTTCGTCGGGGTGCTTGGCGGCTTCGGCCCAGCGGGCCTCGGCCTCGGGGGTCGGGGCGTGGGGGTTGCCGGCGGGCATCTTGCGCATCCATTCGATGAGGACGGGGTCGATGGCACCCTGGCACCAGAAGGCGGCGACCTGCTCGCAGCCCTCGCCGTAGGCCTTGGGCGCGGCCTCGGCGCAGGTCTTGGCGTGCAGGGAGTCGGGGTTGGCGCCCAGGGTGAAGAAGGTGAAGACCTTCTTGCCGCGGATGGTCTTCATGTAGTCGGCGGCTTCCTTGTTGGGGCCGCCCTTGTCGACCCAGAAGCCCATGGCGATGAAGTCGTAGGCGTCGGGCGCGGGGGCGGTCTTGACGTCGTGGAGTTCGGCGCCGGGGAGGGCCTGGGCGACGGCTTCGGCGACCTTCTTGGTGTTGCCGGTCTTGGTGGAGTAAACGACGAGGATTTTCATTTGGAGGCTCCTTGATGAGGTGTGAGTGGGGTGAGGGAAGCGGGGAGAACGGAGAACGGAAAACGGAGAACGGAGCGCCCCTACGG
>DVOR01000171.1 GCA_018713405.1 Candidatus Spyradenecus faecavium
GTGCTCTGCGGCGTGCTCGGGGACGGGACCGCCTTCGCCCTGCGCGACGCCCACGGCATCCGCCCCGCCTATTGGTACCAGGACGACGAGGTGGTGGCCGTGGCCTCGGAGCGGCCCGCCATCCAGGCGGCCTTCGACGTCGCCTCCGAGGACGTGCGCGAGCTGCCCCCCGGCAAGGCCCTCCTCATCGCGCCCGACGGCGGGGTCGCGCTGGAGGACTGCCTGGACCCCGCGCCCCGCCGCGCCTGCGTCTTCGAGCGCATCTACTTCTCCCGCGCCAACGACGCCGAGATCCACGCCGAGCGCAAGCGGCTGGGCCACGCCCTGGCCCCGCAGGTCGTCCGCGCCGTGGGCGGGGATCTGGATTCCCTCTTCCTGAGCTACATCCCCAACTCCGCGCAGGTCTGCTTCCACGGCCTGCTCGAGACGCTGATGGGCGCCGCGGCCGCCGAGGGGCGCACCGTGCGCTTCGGGCAGGTGGCCGTCAAGGACGCGAAGTTCCGCACCTTCATCGCCGACGAGGCCACCCGCAGGGACCTGGCCATGCACGTCTACGACGTCACCTACGGCCTCGTGCGGCCGGGGGACACGCTCGTGGTGCTCGACGACTCGATCGTCCGCGGCGCCACGATGCGCGACGCCATCCTGCCCATCCTCGACCGCCTGGGGCCGAGGGAGATCGTCGTGGCCTCCAGCGCCCCTCCCATCCTCTATCCCGACTGCTACGGCATCGACATGGCCACGCTCGACCAGCTCGTCGCCTTCAACGCGTTGGAGGACGTCCTGCGCGAGACCGGGCGGTCGGGCCTTCTGCGCGCGGCCTACGAGGAGGCCCGGCGCCAGCTGCGCCTGCCCGCCGCCGAGCAGACGAACGTCCTGCGCACGGTCTACGCCGAGGTGCCGCGCGAGGCCCTCGTCGCGGCCATCGCCCGCCGCCTGCGCCCCGCGGGCCTGCGCGCCGGCCTGCGCGTCCTCTTCCAGACCGTCGAGGACCTGCGCCGCTGCTGCCCCAACCACACGGGCGACTGGTATTTCACGGGTGATTACCCCACGCCCGGCGGCAACCGGGTGGTCAACCGCGCCCTCGTCAACCACATGGAGCATCGCCATGAACGCGCTTATTGAGTACCGCGCCAAGTGGGCCGCCGAGCGTGCCCGCGACGCCTTCCTTGCACTCGCCGACGGGACCGTCTTCCGGGGCGTCGCCTTCGGGGCGCGCCAAGACGCCCTGGGCGAGGCCGTCTTCAACACCGGCATGAGCGGCTATCAGGAAATCCTCACCGACCCCTCCTACGCCGGCCAGTTCGTCGTCCTCACCGCGCCGGAGGTCGGCAACTACGGCTGCAACCCCGAGGACGAGGAGAGCCGCGGCCTCTTCCTCAGCGGGCTGGTGGTGCGCCGCGTGAACCCGCCGAGCAACTTCCGCGCCACGGAGAGCCTGGAGGCCTACCTCACGCGCCACGGCAAGCCGGGGCTCTACGGCGTGGACACCCGCACCCTGACGCTCCACCTGCGCGACCACGGGACGCAACGGGCCTACCTCCACGTCTCGGGCGAGCCGCTCGCCGAGGCCGAGGCCGTCGCCCGGGCCCGCGCCTGGGAGGGGCTGGACGGCCAGGACTACGCCGCCCGCGTCTCCGCGCCCGAGCCTTACGCCTGGAACGACGCGGGCCGCTTCCACGTGGTGGTCTACGACTTCGGCGTGAAGCGCAACATCCTGCGCTGCCTGGCCGCCGCGGGGTGCCGCGTCACCGTCGTCCCCGCACGGACGCCCGCCGAGGCCGCCCTCGCCCTGCGCCCGGACGGAGTCTTCCTCTCCAACGGCCCCGCCGACCCCAACGCCCTGCCCTACGCCCAGGCCACCGTGCGCGCCCTGCTCGACGCGCGGATCCCGCTCATGGGCATCTGCCTGGGCCACCAGTTGCTCGGTTTGGCCTGCGGGGCGCGCTGCGGCCGCCTCCCCTTCGGCCACCACGGCTGCAACCACCCCGTGAAGAACCTCCTGGACGGCTCGGTCGCCATCACCAGCCAGAACCACAACTACGCCCTCGCCGACCTGCCCGACTGCCTGGCGCTCACCCACGTGAACCTCAACGACGGCACCTGCGAGGGCGTCCGCCACCGCGCGCTCCCCGCCCTCTCCGTGCAGTTCCACCCCGAGGCCGCCCCCGGCCCGCGCGAGGCCCAGGCCCTCTTCCGTCCCTTCGTCGCCCTCATGGAGTCCGCCAAATGAACGCCAAGCACCTCTTCGTCACCGGCGGCGTGGTCAGCAGCCTCGGCAAAGGCGTCACCGCCGCCGCCCTCGCCTTCCTCCTCCGCCGCCGCGGCTACCGCGTGGCCATGCAGAAGCTCGACCCCTACCTCAACGTCGACCCCGGCACGATGAGCCCCTACCAGCACGGCGAGGTCTTCGTCACCGACGACGGCGCCGAGACCGACCTCGACCTGGGCCACTACGAGCGCATCGCGGGCATCACCTGCTCCAAGGCCTCCAACTACACCAGCGGCAAGATCTACGGCGCCGTCCTCGCCCGCGAGCGCCAGGGCGGCTACCTCGGCGCCACCGTCCAGGTCATCCCCCACGTCACCGACGAGATACAGCGCGCCATGCGCGCCCTCCACGCCCCGGACGTCGACATCGCCATCACCGAGATCGGCGGCACCGCGGGCGACATCGAGAGCCTCCCCTTCCTCGAGGCCGCGCGCCAATTCCGCATGGCCGCCGAGCCCGGCGACGTCGCCTTCATCCACCTGACCTACGTCCCCTACCTCAAGGCCGCCAAGGAGCTGAAGACGAAGCCCTCGCAGCAGTCCGTCGGCGTCCTGCGCAACATCGGCATCCAGCCCGACCTCCTGGTCTGCCGCGCCGAGCGCCGCCTGGAGCCCGAGCACCTGCGCAAACTCGCCGTCTTCTGCAACGTCCCGGAGCGTTGCGTCATCGAGGAGCTCGACGTCCGCCACGCCATCTACGAGGTCCCCATCAAGCTCGCCCAGAAGGGCTTCGACACGGAGGTCCTGCGTGCCCTGCGCCTGGAGCCGCGTCCGTTGGATCTGCGCGACTACCGCGCCTGGCTCGCCCGCGCGCTCCGCCCCACGCGCCCCGTCACCGTCGCCGTCGTCGGCAAGTACATCCGCCACCAAGACGCCTACAAGAGCATCTACGAGGCCCTCTCACACGCCGCCATGGCCCACGGCGCCAAGCTCGAGATCCTCCGCGTGGAGTCCGAGGAACTCGAGGCCGTCGACCCCGCCGAACGCCTCGCCCGCGCCGACGCCGTCCTCGTCCCGGGCGGCTTCGGCCGGCGCGGCCTGCTGGGGATGTTCCGCGCCGTCTCCTACGCCCGCGCCACGGGCACGCCCTTCCTCGGCATCTGCCTGGGGATGCAGTGCGCCGTCATCGCCTTCGCCCGCGACGTCCTCGGCTGGGCCGACGCCGACAGCGCGGAGTTCGCGCCCGACACCGCCCACCCCGTCATCGCCCTCATGGATGCCCAAAAGGCCGTCCGCGGCCTCGGCGGCACCATGCGCCTGGGCGCCTACGCCTGCGACCTCGCCCCCGACTCCCGCGCCGCCGCCCTCTACGGCCAGACCCATGTCTCCGAGCGCCACCGCCACCGCTACGAGTTCAACCCAGCCTTCCGAGACGCCCTCGCCCGCGCCGGCCTCCGCGTCACCGGCGCCAACCCCGAGACCGGCCTGGCCGAGGTCGTCGAGCTCCCCGCCCACCCCTTCTTCATCGGCTGCCAGTTCCACCCCGAGTTCAAGTCCCGCCCCCGCGCCCCCCACCCGCTCTTCGCGGGGCTCCTCGAGGCCGCCCTCCAACACCGGGAGCACCGCCATGCCTAAACGCACCGACCTCCGCAAGATCCTCCTCATCGGCTCCGGCCCCATCGTCATCGGCCAGGGGTGCGAGTTCGACTACTCCGGCACGCAGGCCTGCAAGGCCCTCCGCGCCGAAGGCTACGAGGTCGTCCTCGTGAACTCCAATCCGGCCACCATCATGACCGACCCGGCCACCGCCGACCGCACCTACGTCGAGCCCCTCACCCCCGAGAGCCTCGAGGCCATCCTCGGGCGCGAACGCCCCGACGCCCTCCTCCCCACCCTCGGCGGGCAGACGGCCCTCAACCTCGCCATGGACCTCTACCGCCGCGGCGCCTTGGGCCGCCTCGGCGTGGAGCTCATCGGCGCCAACGCCGCCAGCATCGACCGCGCCGAGGACCGCCAGAAGTTCAAGGACGCCATGCTCGCCATCGGCCTCGACCTCCCCCGCTCCGGCACCGCCCACTCCCTCGACGAGGCCCGCGCCGTCGCCGCCGCCATCGGCGCCTGGCCCCTCATCGTCCGCCCCGCCTTCACCCTCGGCGGCACCGGCGGCGGCATCGCCCACTCCCCGGAGGACCTCGACCGCATCGCCCAGGCCGGCCTCGACGCCTCCCCCACCGCCGAAATCCTCATCGAGGAATCCCTCCTCGGCTGGAAGGAGTTCGAGATGGAGGTCGTCTGCGACCGCAAGGGCAACGCCGTCGTCGTCTGCTCCATCGAGAACCTCGACCCCATGGGCGTGCACACCGGCGACTCCATCACCGTCGCCCCCATCCAGACCCTCACCGACGCCGAGTACCAGGCCATGCGCGACGACTCCTTCGCCGTCATGCGCGCCATCGGCATCGCCACCGGCGGCGCCAACGTCCAGTGGGGCGTCGACCCCCGCACCGGCCGCCGCGTCATCATCGAGATGAACCCCCGCGTCTCCCGCTCCTCCGCCCTCGCCTCCAAGGCCACCGGCTTCCCCATCGCCAAGGTCGCCGCCCTCCTCGCCGTCGGCTTCACCCTCGACGAGCTCCGCAACGACGTCACCGGCTCCACCCCCGCCTCCTTCGAGCCCGCCCTCGACTACGTCGTCGTCAAGGCCCCCCGCTTCGCCTTCGAGAAGTTCCACGGCGCCGACGACACCCTCGGCACCCAGATGAAGTCCGTCGGCGAGGCCATGGCCATCGGCGTCACCTTCCAAGAGGCCCTCCAAAAGGCCCTCCGCTCCCTCGAGATCGGCCGCGCAGGCTTCGGCGCCGACGGCAAGGACGACGGCCAGGCCCTCCCCGACGCCGCCCTCGAGGCCGCCCTCGCCCGCCCCACCGCCGAGCGCGTCTTCCGCCTCCACGAGGCCCTCCGCCGCGGCTGGCCCGTCGACCGCCTCCACCCCCTCACCGCCATCGACCCCTACTTCCTCCGCCAGCTCCAAGAGCTCGTCGCCTTCGAGTCCGAAATCGCCGCCTGCGCCCCCGGCCCCCTCCCCCGCGACCTCCTCCTCCAGGCCAAACGCCTCGGCTTCTCCGACCGCCAGCTCGCCTTCCTCCTCGGCTCCGACGAGGCCGCCGTCACCGCCGCACGCCGCGCCGCCGGCCTCCTCCCCGGCTACGGCCTCGTCGACACCTGCGCCGGCGAGTTCGCCGCACGCACCCCCTATTACTATTCCTCCTACGCCCTCGCCCCCGCCGAGCCCCCCGCCCACGGCCAACGCGCCATCCTCATCGTCGGCGGCGGCCCCAACCGCATCGGCCAAGGCATCGAGTTCGACGCCTGCTGCTGCCAAGCCGCCGCCGCCCTCCGCGCCCTCGGCTTCCGCGTCGTCATGGCCAACTCCAACCCCGAGACCGTCTCCACCGACTACGACACCTCCGACGCCCTCTACTTCGAGCCCCTCACCCTCGAGGACCTCGTCAACGTCTACGAACGCGAACGCTGCGTCGGCGCCATCGTCCAGTTCGGAGGCCAGACACCCCTCAACCTCGCCCAAGCCCTCAAAGCCGCCGGCCTCACCATCCTCGGCACCGACCCCGACGACATCGACCTCGCCGAAGACCGCGACCGCTTCAAGCGCCTCGCCGACGCCATCGGCATCCTCCAGCCGCCCAGCGGCATCGCCCACACCGCCCAAGACGCCCTCGCCATCGCCGACCGCCTCGGCTACCCCGTCCTCGTCCGCCCCTCCTTCGTCCTCGGCGGCCGCGGCATGGTCATCGTCCACCGCCACGAAGACCTCGACGCCCTCGCCCGACAGGCCGTCGCCATCGCAGAGGGCAAACCCATCCTCATCGACCGCTTCCTCGAAAACGCCGTCGAGCTCGACGTCGACGCCGTCAGCGACGGCCGCGACACCGTCATCGGCGCCGTCCTCGAGCACGTCGAGCCCGCCGGCGTCCACTCCGGCGACGCCGCCTGCCTCACCCCGCCCCTCTCCCTCGACCCACCCACCCTCGACCGCATCCGCGGCCACGCCCACGCCTTCGCCCGCGCCCTCCGCGTCCGCGGCCTCATGAACCTCCAGCTCGCCGTCAAAGGCCGCGACGTCTACGTCATCGAGGTCAACCCCCGCGCCTCCCGCACCGTCCCCTTCGTCTCCAAGGCCATCGGCCTCTCCCTCGCCGCCGTCGCCGCCCGCGTCATGGCCGGACAAACCCTCGCCCAGGCCGGCCTCCCCGCCGAACGCCCGCCCCTCTGCCACGCCGCCAAGGAAGCCGTCTTCCCCTTCGCCCGCTTCCCCGGCGCCGAGATCGTCCTCTCCCCCGAGATGAAATCCACCGGCGAGGTCATGGGCCTCGCCCCCACCCCCGGCCTCGCCTACCTCAAAAGCCAGCT
>DVOR01000172.1 GCA_018713405.1 Candidatus Spyradenecus faecavium
GCGCTCGACCGCGCCCGCGGCCTGCCGCTCCACCGCTGGCTCTTCGCCCTCGGCATCCCCGGCATCGGCGTGACCGCCGCGCGCGTCGTGGCCGCGCCCTTCGCCTCCTTCTCCGCGATGTTCGCCGACCCGCTCTTCGACGACGTCCTCGCCTTCTACGAGGCCACCGAGCGCAAGGCCGACGACCGCGACCTCCTGGCCGGCGAGATCGCCACCCGCGCCCAGGCCCTCGCCGCGCGCGGCCTGCTCCTGCGCGACGACCCGGCCAAGTCCTTCCGCGACCGCTTCCTCCTCACCGTCAAGCCCGAGATGGCCCGCGAGATGGTCCGCTTCCTGCGCTCGGACTACGCCCGCCGCCTGGCCGAGCGCCTGGCCGAGCTGGGCATCGACCCCAAGCCCGTGGCCGAGGCGCCCGTCGGCACCGCCCTCGCCGGCAAGAGCTTCGTCATCACCGGCACCCTGTCCAAGCCGCGCGAGGCCTTCGAGCGCCTCATCCGCGAGAACGGCGGCGCCGTCCAGTCCTCGGTCTCCAAGAAGACCACCTACCTGCTCATCGGGGCCGACCCCGGCGGCAGCAAGTACACCAAGGCCCAGGCCCTCGGCACGCCAATGCTCGACGAGGCCCAGTTCGCCGCCCTCCTCGGCCAGGCCGAGCCCGCCCACGACGCGCCGGGCACGCCCCCGCCCGACCCCGCCGCGCGCCCCTACGTCCAGGACGACCTCTTCGGCGGCCTGGCCTGACCCCACCTGAAAGGATGCGCCATGAAAGGCTTCCATCGCATCGCCGCCATCACCCCCTCGGTCTCCGTGGCCAACCCCCTCGCCAACGCCAAGGCCATCCTCGACCTGGCCTACCGGGCCTACGACCAAGGCGCCCACCTCATCCTCACCCCGGAGCTCTCGCTCACCGGCTACACCTGCGGCGACCTCTTCGGCTCGGCCTCCCTCGCCAAGCAGACGGAAGAGGCGTTGCAATTCCTCCGGTTCCATCTCGACAACCGTTTCATCCTCGTCGTCGGCCTGCCCGTCGCGGTGGACGACCGCCTCTACAACTGCGCCGCCGTCATCCACTGCGGCGCGGTCGTCGGCTACGTCCCCAAGACCCACCTCCCCACCTACCGCGAGTTCTACGAGAAGCGCCACTTCGTCTCCGGCGCGGCCCTCCCGCCCAACGCCGAGATCGACGGCGTGCCCATCGGCACCGACCTCCTCTTCGACGCCGGCCCCTTCCGCTTCGGCATCGAGCTCTGCGAGGACCTCTGGGCCGTCGACGCCCCTTCCAACCGCCTGGCCGCCGCCCGCGCCCACCTCATCCTCAACCCCTCCGCCTCCACCGAGGCCGTGGGCAAGGCCGCCTACCGCCGTGACCTCGTGCGGATGCAGTCGGCCCGCCTCTCCTGCGCCTATGCCTACGCCTCCGCGGGCCCCGGCGAATCCACCACCGACGTCGTCTACGGCGCGCACCGCATCCTGGCCAACAACGGCCGCGTCTTGGCCGAGTCCCGCTGGGAGGAGGGCGTCAGCCTGATGGACTTCCGCCCCGACTGGATCGACGCCGTGCGCCGCCGCGAGACCTCCTTCCCCGAGTTGCCCCTCGCCCCGTGCCGCCGGGTCTGCGCCCACATCCCCGGCTTTGAGCCCCCCGAGAGCGACGGCTCCCTCGCCGGGCTCGACCCCACCCCCTTCGTCCCCGCCGACGACGCGCTGCGGCAGGAGCGTTGCCGCGAGATCCTCCGCATCCAGGTCGCCGGCCTGCTCAAGCGCTTCACCCACACCCACGCCAAGCGCCTGGTCATCGGCCTCTCCGGCGGGCTCGACTCCACCCTCGCCCTCCTTGTCTGCCACGAGGCCTGCCGCCGCCTGAGCCTGCCCCCGCGCCAGACCATCCTGGCCGTGACGATGCCCGGCTTCGGCACCTCGCACCGCACCTACGCCAACGTCCAGGACCTCGCCCGCGAGCTGGACGTCGAGCTCCGCGACATCCCCATCGGCCCCGGCGTGGAGCAACACTTCAAGGACATCGGCCACGACCCCGCCGTCCGCGACGTCACCTACGAGAACGCCCAGGCCCGCGCCCGCACCTACATCCTCATGGACCTCGCCAACCAGGAGGACGGCCTCCTCGTCGGCACCGGCGACCTCTCCGAGATCGCCCTCGGCTGGTCCACCTACAACGGCGACCACATGTCGATGTACGCCGTCAACTGCGGCGTCCCCAAGACCCTCGTGCGCTACTGCGTCGAGACCTTCGCCGCGGATTCCCCCGCCGACCTCGCCGCCACCCTCCGCGACGTCTGCGCCACCCCCGTCTCGCCCGAGCTCCTCCCCGGCGACCAGCAGACCGAGTCCATCGTCGGCGCCTACGAGCTCCACGACTGCTTCCTCTACTACTTCATGAAGTACGGCTGCGACCGCGACGACCTCCGCGACCTGGCCCGCCACCTCCTCGGCGACCGTTATGGCGACGACGAGATCGAGCGCACCCTCGACAGCTTCTGCCGCCGCTTCGTCACCCAGCAGTTCAAGCGCTCCGCCATCCCCGACGGCCCCAAGGTCGGCACCGTCGCCCTCTCCCCTCGCGGCGACTGGCGCATGCCCTCCGACGCCTCCTTCACCCTCTGACCCGCAAAGGCCTCAAGGACAAAAAGGGAGCCCTACATAGGGTTCCCTCGGAGCCCTTGGTAGGGTTCTCGTGGAACCCTATCTAGGGCTCTCGATGCGCGTGGGCGGGGTTTACTTCGCGGGCAGGCAGCGGAGCCAGACCGCGCCGGAGGGGAGCGCCTGCGCGGACTTGAGCGTGAGGGGAATCGGCTCGGCGTCCTGCGGGAGACCGTCGAAGACGGGCGGGAAGCCCGCGCGGCCGTCGACGCCCAGGCCGATGAGGAGGCTGATCTCGTCGAGTAGCCCGGCGGCCAGGAAGGCGGTGTTGATGGTGGGGCCGCCGACCGCGGCCAGGCGCTTGACGCCAAACTCCGCCGCGAGCGTCTCCATCGCGCGGGGCAGGTCGATCCGCTTCTCGCCGCAGACGACCCAAGAGACGGAACGCGCGGTCAGGTAGTCGAGATACTCCTTCGGCGCCTGCGCGGTGGTGAGGATGAGGTGGGGCTTCTCCGCGTCGGCGTCGTCCGGCCAGAGCAGCGTCCCCTTGGTGTCGACGACGACCTCGTAGGCCGCGGCGTCACGGTTCTTGGCGAAGGCCTCGTGCCCGATGGGCGTGGGGTCCTTGGGCGCGTAACGGCCGGGGAGGGCGAGCTCGAGCTCGGCCGTGACGCGGCCGCTGAGGGTGGTGGGCGCCTCGAGCGCCTCAAGCGTGGCATAGTAGTCGTCGACGCCGCGCAGCTTGGCGGTCATGGCGCAATCGATGCGCCCGTCGACGGAGGTCATCATGTGGCAGACAATGGTGGGACGGTTCATCTCGGTTCCTTTGTTTAAGCCGCCTCGCCGGCACAGCGGCGGGAAACAGGGACACTCTAACACTGGAGCGCACTCCACATGCAAGCCTTTTCCGCATTATCTTAGGATTTGCCGATTGACGCGGCAAGTGCTATACTAGGAAGCATCAATCAACCCGAACCAGGAGTCAGAACGATGATCGTTACGACGAAGGAACTCTTCAAGCACGCTTATGGCAAGTACGCCGTCGGCGCCTACAACATCAACAACATGGAGCAGTGCATGGGGCTGTTCCGCGGGTGCATCGAGAGCAAGGCCCCGTTCATCATCCAGATTTCCAAGGGTGCGCGCGCCTACACCGACAAGCTGATGCTTGAGAACGTCATCCGCGCCGCCGACCAGATCTTCCCCGAGGCCGTCTTCGCGGTGCACCTGGACCACGGTGACGAGGCCTCCTGCATCGACTGCATCAACTCCGGCTTCTACAGCTCCGTGATGATCGACGCCTCCTCCAAGCCCTTCGACGAGAACGTCGCCATCACCAAGAAGATTGTGGACATGGCCCACGCCAAGGGCCTCGTCGTCGAGGCCGAGCTCGGCAAGCTGGGCGGCGTCGAGGAGCACGTGGCGGTCGACGAGAAGGACGCTTGCCTCACCAACCCCGAGGACGTCAAGCGCTTCGTCGAGGCCACCGGCTGCGACTCCCTCGCCTGCGCCATCGGCACCTCCCACGGCGCCTTCAAGTTCACCGGCACCCAGGGCCTCCGCTTCGACGTCCTCGCCGACATCCAGAAGAAGGTCCCCGGCTTCCCGCTGGTCATGCACGGCTCCTCCTCCGTCCCGCAGGACGAGGTCGCCCGCATCAACGCCGCCGGCGGCAAGCTCGACGGCGCCAAGGGCGTCGACGACAACCAGTTCCGCCGCGCCGCCGAGCTGGGCGTGACCAAGATCAACATCGACACCGACGGCCGCCTGGTGTGGTGCCGCGTCCACCGCGAGTACTTCCGCGACCACCCCGAGAACTTCGACCTCCGCCCGATCGGCAAGATCTTCATGGAGGAGTACGCCAAGTTCATCGCCGCCAAGAACGTCAAGCTCGGCTCCGCCGGCCAGCTGGACGACGTGCGCGCGTTCTGCAAGGCGAATGCCTAAAGACCCTCGGGGGCGCCTGACATGACGGGCGCCCCCGAACCGTTTTCACACCAAGGAGAGAATCCCAATGTCAAAGTTCATCATGTGTGACGGCAACGAGGCCACCGCGCGCGTCGCGTTCGCGTGCTCCGAGGTCGCCGCCATCTACCCGATCACCCCCTCCTCGCCCATGGCCGAGTTCGCCGACGAATGGGCCGCCCACAAGCAGACCAACATCTGGGGCACCATCCCGCAGATCGTCGAGCTCCAGTCCGAGGGCGGCGCCGCCGGCGCGGTCCACGGCGCGCTCACCACCGGCTCGCTTACCACCACCTTCACGGCCTCCCAGGGCCTGCTGCTGATGATCCCGAACATGTACAAGATCGCCGGCGAGCTCACCCCGGCCGTCTTCCACGTGTCCGCCCGCGCCCTTGCCATGCAGGGCCTCTCCATCTTCGGCGACCACGGCGACATCATGGCCTGCCGCCAGACCGGCTTCGCCTTCCTCGGCGCCGACAGCGTCCAGGAGTGCGCCGACATGGCCCTCGTGGCCCACGCCTCCACCCTCCAGGCCAAGGTCCCCTTCGTCCACTTCTTCGACGGCTTCCGCACCTCCCACGAGGTCCAGAAGATCGAGGAGATCCCGCAGGAGACCATCCGCGAGATGATCGACGAGGACGCCGTCAACGCCTTCCGCGCCCGCGGCCTCAACCCCGAGGCGCCCACCATGCGCGGCACGGCCCAGAACCCCGACGTCTACTTCCAGGGCCGCGAGACCGTCAACAAGTACTACGAGGCCGTCCCCGCCATCGTCCAGGCCAACATGGACAAGCTGGCCAAGCTCACCGGCCGCCAGTACCACCTCTTCGACTACGTCGGCGCCCCTGACGCCGAGCACGTCATCGTCATCATGGGCTCCGGCGCCGAGACCGTCCAGGAAGTCGTCGAGGAGCTCAACGCCGAAGGCGAGAAGACCGGCGTCGTCAAGGTGCACCTCTACCGCCCCTTCGACGTCAAGGCCTTCGCCGCGGCCCTCCCCAAGACCGTTCAGAAGATCACCGTCCTCGACCGCTCCAAGGAGCCCGGCTCCGTCGGCGAGCCCCTCTACACCGACGTCCGCACCGCCATCGGCGACGCCATGCAGAACGGCTGGCTCGACATCCGCTACCCCAAGACCTATGGCGGCCGCTACGGCCTGGGCTCCAAGGAGTTCACCCCCGCCATGGTCAAGGGCGTCTTCGACAACATGAAGGCCGCCGAGCCCAAGAACCACTTCGCCGTCGGCATCGTCGACGACGTCACCGGCGCCTCCATCGACACCCCCGCCTTCCTCCTCAAGGATTCCGGCTGCACCGAGTGCATGTTCTACGGCCTCGGCTCCGACGGCACCGTCGGCGCCAACAAGAACAGCATCAAGGTCATCGGCGCCAACACCGACAACTACGCCCAGGGCTACTTCGTCTACGACTCCAAGAAGGCGGGCGGCCTCACCGTCTCCCACCTCCGCTTCGGGCCCAACCCCATCCACAGCCCCTACCTCTGCACCAAGGCCGACTTCGTCGCGTGCCACAACTTCTCCTTCCTCGAGAAGTACGACATGCTCTCCGCGGCCAAGGTCGGCGCCACCTTCCTGCTCCAGTCCGAGTATGACGCCAAGACCGTCTGGGACCACATCCCCGACGAGGTCGCCCAGGTCATCATCGACAAGAAGCTGAAGTTCTACGTCGTCAACGCCGTCAAGGTGGCCCAGGGCCTCGGCCTCGGCGGCCGCACCAACACCATCATGCAGACGGCCTTCTTCTGCATCTCCGGCATCATCAAGCCCGTCGACAAGGCCATCGAGCTCCTCAAGGCCGCCGCCAAGAAGGCCTACGGCAAGAAGGGCGACGACGTCGTCAAGCTCAACTGGGACGCCATCGACGCCGCCCAGGCCGCCATCGAGGAAGTCCAGGTCCCCGCCGCCCCCTCCGGCAAGCTCCGCAAGCCCGCCACCGTCGCGGCCACGGCCCCCGACTTCGTCAAGAACGTCACCGCCGTCATGATGCGCCAGGAAGGCGACAGCCTCCCCGTCTCCGCCATCCCCGATGACGGCACCTGGCCCACCGCCACCACCCAGTTCGAGAAGCGCAACATCGCCATCAACATCCCTGAGTGGAACAACGCCACCTGCATCCAGTGCCTCAAGTGCTCCACCGTCTGCCCGCACGCGGCCATCCGCGCCAAGGTCGTCGACGAGCCCGCGCTGGCCGGCGCCCCCGAAGGCTTCAAGACCGCCGATGCCAAGCCGCCCTTCAAGGGCAAGAAGTTCACCATCCAAATCGCCGTCGAGGACTGCACCGGTTGCGGTCTCTGCTCCAAAGTCTGCCCCGAGCTCCCCAAGACCGGCAAGACGCTCACCATGGTCCACTACGACCAGGACACGCTCCGCAAGCCCGGCGAGGCCAATTGGAAGTTCTTCCTCGACCTCCCCGAGACCGACCTCACCGGCGTCCCGCTCAACGCCAAGACCTCCCAGCTCAAGCGCCCGCTCTTCGAGTTCTCCGGCGCCTGCGCGGGCTGCGGTGAAACGCCCTATGTAAAACTCTTAACGCAGTTGTTCGGCGACCGCTTGGCCATCGCCAACGCCACGGGCTGCTCCTCCATCTACGGCGGCAACCTCCCCACCACGCCTTACTGCCAGACGGCCGAGGGCAAGGGCCCCGCGTGGTCCAACTCCCTCTTCGAGGACAACGCCGAGTTCGGCCTCGGCATGGCCATCACCCGCGACAAGCAGAAGGCCTTCGCCAAGGAGCTCATCGCCAAGATCGTCGCCAACCCTGAGGCCCCCGCCGACGTCAAGGCCCTCCTCCAGGAGGCTTCCGACGCCGCCGACGCCCAGAAGACCGACGAGGACATCAAGGCGCAGCGCGTCCGCGTCGCCAAAATCAAGGAAATCGCCGAGAAGTGCGACTGCCCCACCTGCAAGAAGCTCGCGACCATCGCCGACTTCCTCGTCCGCCGCTCCGTCTGGATCCTCGGCGGTGACGGCTGGGCCTACGACATCGGCTACGGCGGCCTCGACCACGTCCTCGCCACCGGCCGCAACGTCAAGATCCTCGTCCTTGACACCGAGGTCTACTCCAACACCGGCGGGCAGGCCTCCAAGTCCACGCCCATCGGCGC
>DVOR01000173.1 GCA_018713405.1 Candidatus Spyradenecus faecavium
TCCGCGTCCAAGTCCACGCCCGACTCATACCATCCCACGACGGAATAGGTGCCATCGGCGTTCTGCTTCGACGCATACCCCGCCGTACAAAACTCCTCGGGCACCGCCGTGCTGAACGTCCCGCCGGAGACCTGAATGGCGTTGGGGCGCGAGACATCCTGACGGTTGAGGGCCTTTAGGAAGGTGCCGCCCTTGATGGCGATGGTGCTGTTGACGGGATTGTTGTAGTCGCTGCCGACCCAAACGGAATAGGACTTGCCGTCAAAGGTGCCGTCATTGACGGTGACGGCGGCCTGCATGGGATCCGCGCCCAAGCCGTCGTTGGAGACATAGAGGCCGTAGGAATCGGAGGAGGAATAGGAGCCGCCGCTGACGACCGCCGTGCCGCCATCGACACCCAATCCGCCATGAGCGCCGAAGACCTTCACCTCTGCGCCTTTGGCGGGGGTAATCTCGATGGCCCCCATGTTGGAGATGATGGCATAGGTGCGGCGGTTGACGTTGTGGAAGGTGCCGCCCGTGACAAGCGCCGTCCCGCTGTTGTTCAGGCATCCGGGACCGGAGCTGTCGGAAGGCGTGCCGACGAACTCGGTCGTGAAGGTGCCCCCGGCGATGGTCACGTCCGCCTCGTTCCAGACGCAGGCGCCGCCATTCGCATCGACGGACACGATGGTGCCGCCCTCGATGGTCAGCTTGCCGTTGCCGAGGTTCTGCACGCCGCGGGCGCGGATGGTGCCGGTTTGCCCGGCGGAGGAATCCTTGATGGTGAGCGTGCCATAGTTGACGATGGCGTAATAGTGGCGGCCTTCCCGCTGGAGGGCGGTCTCCATCGTGCGACCATTGAGGTCGAAGACGATGGCCTGCCCCTCCTTGACCGGGACGGTCCCAGGGACGGCAAGGTCGCCGGTGAGGTCGTCCAAGAGCGTGACGGTGGTGGGCGTCTCGGAGGCCGCAATCGCCTGGAAGGCGGTGAAGAATGAATTGAAGTCGGCATACGTTGTGTCGCCGATTTGCGCGACTTGCGCGAGGGCGGGGACGGCCAGGGCGAGGGCCGCCGCGAGGGAGGTTAGCACACGTTTCATCTCTCGTTCCTTCACTAAAACACGGACCCGGACGCTACCGTGCCGGGTAACTGCATATAAAGTAGCCCCCCCCCCCGTATCATGTCAAGGGGGGTAACGTTCTTTTTCGGGGGTCTGGGGGCGTTTCTCGGGGTGGGATTGGCGTTCCGTGCGGGAGGGGGCCGTGGCGAAACCCTAAGGGTTTTGAGGTGAAACCCTAAGGGTTTTGGGTCAAACCCTTAAGGGTTTCGGAAATGCATAAGGACTTATTTGGAACCGCCCCCTGGCGGGGGCGGTTCGGAAGTTTGGAGGTTTGGAAGTTTGGAGGCTTGGTTGGCGGCGGCGGGGGTGGCTTGTGGTATAATGCGGGCGAAAGGAACCGAACCATGGCTGAACTGATTGTCGCGCTGGATGTGCCGAACAAGGCCGCCGTCTCCCAAACCCTCGCCACGCTGGGCGATGCGGTGGATTTCTACAAAATCGGGCTGGAGCTCTTCACGGCGGAGGGGCCGGACATCGTGCGCTTGGTGCGTGACGCGGGCAAGCGGGTCTTCCTGGACCTGAAGCTGCATGACATCCCGCGGACGGTGGAGCGCGCGGTCCGCTCGATCGGCGGGCTTGGCGCGGAGTTGGCGACCATCCATGCCAGCGGCGGCCGGGCGATGATCCATGCGGCGGCGGAGGCGGCGGCGGAGTTCGGCGCGGCGGCGCCGAAAATCCTAGCCGTGACGTGTCTGACCTCGTTGGACCAAAGCGACCTGGATGACCTGGGTGTGGCCCGGGCGATGGCCGCGCAGGTGGAGGCGTTGGGTCTGCTGGCCATCACAAACGGAGCGGACGGCATCGTGTGCTCGCCGAAGGAGGTGGCGGCGATGAACCGTGCGCTGATTCCTGCCGCGCAGGGGCGCCGGGTCTGCTTCATCACGCCGGGCGTGCGTCCCGCGGGTGCGGCGGTGGGCGACCAGAAGCGTGTGGCGACGCCTGCCGGCGCGGTGCGCGACGGCGCCACGCACCTGGTGGTGGGGCGGCCGATCCTCGAGGCGCCGGACCCCGTGGCGGCGGCACGCGCCATCCGCGCCGAAATGGACGCGGCCCTCGCCTGAGCGGCGCTTTTCCGCGAAGACGCTAAGGGGAATAGGGCTGATTGGGAGATTGGCTGATTGGCTGATTGGAGGGACAAGGGGCGCCGCCCCTTGAACCCCGGCAGGGCGAAGTTCGCCCTGCACCCCCGGCACGTCTGCGACGTGCCTGACCGGGACGCGCCAGGCGGCTCCTCTTTCCGCGAAGACGCAAAGGAACGCAAGGGCCTGGGCTCTTCGCCGTTCGGCCCTTCGGGCCTCACTACCGTGCCCATCCCTTGCGTTTCTCTGGTTTCCCGCAAGCCAGCTCTGGCGACGCGGTGGGGCCAAGCCTCCAAACTTCCAAGCCTCCTCCTGGCCCTGCACGGCGGCGGGGGCTTTGCTACAATGGCAACGTGAAAGGATTCGCGCACATGGCCAGAACGTCCGCCGCCCACCCCACGCTCGCCTGAGATGAAGAAGTCCCAGGCATACGTCACGCGTGGGGAGCCGGCCGCGCGGGAGCGTCCCGGGCCGGACCCCGAGTGGGAGGCGCCGCCGCGCGTCCCCCACCCTTCGGCGTTGAACCCCGCCGACCTGCCGCGCGACCGTGGCATGGCGGGGCCGGTGGGGGCGTATGAGGTGCCGCCGCTGGCCAAGAGCGTGCCCGCGGGGCTGGAGGCGTTGGCCGGGCATCTGCGGGGCGCGGACCCGTTGGAGGCCGTGAACGCGGCGCTCGACGCGCTCCTGCCGCCGGGCGAACGCCACCGTCTGGCCGCGGAATCCTGCGTGGGCGGGTTGCTCACGCTGTCGTTGGCCCGGCGCGAGGACCGCTTCGCCTACGGCCGTTTCCTTGTGCCCAAGCTGCGCGCGGCGCTGACCCCCGAGCTGGGGAACCTGACCATCCGCCTGATCGACCGTTGACCGCCATGAAATGGATCCTCTATAACCTGCTCTTCGCCGTCGCCTACGTGCTGATGATGCCCAAGTTCCTCCTGCGCATGGCGCGGCGCGGGGGCTACGCCAACCGCTTCGCCGACCGCTTCGGGCGTTACCCGAAGGCCGTGCGCGACCGCCTGGCCGACGGCACGCCGCGCGTGTGGGTGCACGCCGTCTCGGTGGGCGAGGTGGCGGTGGCGGGGCAGCTGATGGACGAGCTCCGCCGGCAGCGGCCGGGGCTGGCCTTCGTCCTGTCCGTCACGAGCAGCACGGGCTGGGCGCAGGCCGAGAAGCGGGTCGGCCCCGACGACGTGCTCATCTACAACCCGCTCGACTATCCCGGGTGCGTGCGCCGCGCGCTGCGCGCCTTCCGCCCGCTGGCCTACGTCATCACCGAGACGGAGCTGTGGCCGAACGTCATCCGCCGCGTCACCGACCTGGGCATCCCGGCCTTCCTGGTGAACGCGCGCATCTCCGATCGCAGCGCCCCCGGCTACCGGCGGCTCCGGTGCTGGTTCGGCCCCGTGCTCAACCGCCTGACCCACGTCTATGCGCAGAGCGACCTCGACGCCCGCCGCCTGGCCGACGCCGGGTGCGACCCCGCGCGCATCACCGTCACCGGCACCATGAAGTTCGACGTCGCCCACCGCGCCCCCGAGAAGGAGGCCGCCCTCCGCGCCTACCTCGATGCCGCAGGCTTCGACCCCGCCGCGCCCATCCTGCTGGGCGGCTCCACCTGGCCGGGCGAGGACGCCTTCCTGCTGGGTGTCTACCGCAAGGCGCTGGCCAAATGCCCCGATCTGCGGCTCGTCATCGTCCCGCGGCACTTCGAGAAGGCCGGCGACGTCGAGATCGCCGTCCGCACCGCCGGCTTCCCCTGCCTGCGCAAGTCCCGCGCCCCGGCCACGCCCGACCGCCAGCCCAAGGACGCCGTGCTCCTGTCCGACACCACCGGCGAGCTGATGGGCTTCTACGGCCTGGCCGACGTCGCCTTTGTCGGCAAGAGCCTCTACGAGGTGGGCGGGCAGAACATGATCGAGCCCTGCCTCTGCGGCTGCGCCACCGTCGTCGGCCCCCACACCGAGAACTTCCGCCCCGTGATGAGCGACCTCCTCGCGCAGGACGCCCTCCTCCAGGGCGCCGACCCCACCGAGACCGAGGCCAAGCTCCTGGGCCTGCTCGCCGACCCCGCCGCCACCCGCGCCCTCGGCCAACGCGCAGCCGCCGCCGTCGAGCGCCGCCGCGGCGCCACCCCCCGCATCGGCGCGGCCATCCTCGCCGCGTTGCAGGCCTGACGGGGCCCCGCCGTTGTGCTATACTAGTGCCAACGTTTGCTGAAAGGATTGCGCACATGGACAAGATCGCCGTCGTTGGTTTGGGTTACGTGGGGCTGCCGCTCTGCCTGCAATTCTCCCGTTCGGGCGTGGACGTCACGGGCATCGACGTCGACCGCCGCAAGGTCGACGCCGTGAACGCCGGCCAGAGCTACATCAAGCACATCCCCGCCGAGAGCATCGCCGAGCAGATCCAGGCCGGCCACTTCCGCGCCACCGACGACTTCGCCGTCTGCGCCGGCGTGGAGGCCGTCATCATCTGCGTGCCCACCCCCCTCAACAAGAACCGCGAGCCCGACATCTCCTACATCACCGACACCGGCAAGGCCATCGCCCCCCACCTGCGCAAGGGCATGCTCGTCTGCCTGGAATCCACCACCTACCCCGGCACCACCGACGGCGAGCTCCGCGCCGTGCTCGAGCAAGGCAGCGGCCTCAAGGCCGGCACCGACTTCCACCTCGCCTTCAGCCCCGAGCGCGAAGACCCCGGCAACCCCCACAGCGTCGTCGCCTCCATCCCCAAGGTCGTCGGCGGCTACACCCCCGCCTGCCTCGAGGCCGTCACCAAGCTCTACTCCAAGGCCATCCACACCCTCGTCCCTGTCTCCAGTTGCCGCGCCGCCGAGGCCGCCAAAATCACCGAGAACACCTTCCGCTGCGTCAACATCGCCCTCGTCAACGAGCTCAAGCAGGTCTACCAGGCCATGGGCATCGACGTGTGGGAGGTCATCGCCGCCGCCGCCACCAAGCCCTTCGGCTTCATGGCCTTCTATCCCGGCCCCGGCCTGGGCGGCCACTGCATCCCCATCGACCCCTTCTACCTCACCTGGAAGGCCCGCGAGTTCGGCCAGTACACCAAGTTCATCGAGCTCGCCGGCGAGGTCAACACCGCCATGCCCGACTGGGTCGTCGACCGCGTCGCCGAGGCCCTCAACGACCGCGCCAAGGCCGTCAAGGGCTCGAAGATCCTCATCCTCGGCCTCTCCTACAAGGCCAACGTCGACGACGACCGCGAGTCCCCCACCTACATCCTCATGGAGAAGCTCGAGGCCCGCGGCGCCACCGTCGACTACCACGACGACTACCTCCCCGTCATCCGCGAGACCCGCGAGCACCCCCACTTCGCCGGCCGCAAGTCCGTCCCCCTCGACCCCGCCACCGTCCGCGGCTACGACTGCGTCCTCATCGCCACCGCCCACAAGGACGTCGACTACGCCGCCCTCGCCCAATCCGCCGACCTCATCGTCGACACCCGCAACGCCATGGCCGCCGTCCCCACCAAGCCCGGCCAAGTCTGGAAGGCCTAA
>DVOR01000174.1 GCA_018713405.1 Candidatus Spyradenecus faecavium
TCCAAGCTTCTGCGAGCGACTGAAAGGAGCGAGCCATGGCGAGCCAAGCGGATCAGTTCTACCCGAATTCGCGCGACGCGGGGGATTGTCCCTTCGCCGACGACGCCGAGGCCATACTCGGCCATGTGGGCGACAAGGCCAACCCCCACGCGGTGACGGCGGGGCAGGTGGGCGCCTATACGAAGGCCGAGGCCGACGCGGCCATCTCCGCCCATGCCGGCCGCGCCGACAACCCGCACAAGGTGACGGCGGCGCAGGTGGGTGCTCTCACCGAGATGGCGGCCGACGGGCGCTACGTCCGCGTCCCGCCCGACGCGGAGACGATCGTCCTGAACCACCTGCTCCGCGGCCTGCGCTTCTACGCCCACAACGACGCCGAGGCCGGCCCCGACGGCAACAGTCCCTTCTTCGTCATCGGCTCCCAGCTGTCCGGCGGGCAACTCCGCGAGGACCGCTGGGTCGCCAAGATCTTCTACAACGCCATCGAGTTTCTCCGCGCCCCCGGCACGGAGCGGGTGCTCCTGGAGTTCAACCGCCCCGGCGACGACAAAGCCAACAGCGACGCCATCGTCCTCTGGAAGGAGATGGTCGCCGCGCTGGCGGAGGCGACCGAGGGTCTCATCGGCGCGGACGGCGGGACGGTGGACGGCATCCTGCGGATGAAGAACCCGAAGGTTGCGGCGGACGACAACCCGGGACACGACATCGCGATTGTGCCGAACGCGAATGGGCAGGGGCTGCAGGTGCAGTTCCCGGACGGCTCCACGGCGATGATTCGGATGAAGACCGGGACGTTGGCGACCGTGCAGGAAGTCAACAACGCCATCGAGACCATCGAGCTGACGCCCGGGCCGCAAGGTCCGCAGGGACCTCAAGGCGAAACCGGCCCCAAGGGCGACAAGGGCGACCCCGGCCCCCAAGGCCCGCAGGGCGAGAAGGGCGAGAAGGGCGACCCCGGCTCCGGCGGCGCCGCCGTCACCATCCTCGACGCCTGGCCCGAGACCCCCGACAACACCGCCGTCCCCGGCGCCAAGCTCGTCAAGGACTACGTCGACGCCCTCATGGGCGCCGTCAAGACCGCACTCGAGGAGGTGTGACATGGCCACGGGTGAGACCATCGCGGCGCAGATCGCCGACCTCAACGCCAGCAAGGCCGCCCTCATCGCGGCCATCGCCGCCAAGGGCGTCGCCGTCCCCCAAGGCGCCAAGCTCGCCGACCTCGCCGCACTCGTCTCGGAAATCACCACCGGCGCGCAGGACACCTGCGCCTACGACCGCGACACGATGACGTCCCTGACCATCCCGGACGGGGTGACGAAAATCGGGACGGCTGCATTCGATCTGTGCTCCGTTCTCCGAACGCTGACGTTGCCGGAGGGGTTGAAGACCATCGGGGAGATAGCGTTTTCCGGTTGTCATGTCTTGCAGCGGCTCAAAATCCCAGGCACCGTGACTGACATCGGCGTCTACGCGTTCCAGAGTTGCTTCGGGCTTGTCGAATTGGAGCTCGAGGAAGGCCTGAAGTCCATCCCTGAGCGGGTCTTCACAAACTGCTCCAGTCTGACCGAGTTGGTGTTTCCGGAAGGATTGCGCAGCATCGGCGACGATGCCTTCTTCGGATGTTGTTCTTTGAGGCGGGTGACGATTCCCTCGACCGTGACGTCAATCGGCTTGTCCGCCTTTGGCGTAAGCGCGTCGATGTCGTCCACCGTCTGCGAGTTCACCGTCCCCTGGACGATGGAAGAGACGAAGGCGAAGAAGAACTATCCGTGGGGCCACGAGCGGTATATCTTTCATTGCACGGACGGGGACATCAAGAGCGTCCTTGTGCAGGCCGAACAGTAATCACACAGAAAGGAACACAGCGATGACCGTGTTGGTTGAACGGCGGCGCGAGACGGGCTTGAAGGGCGACAAGGGCGACCCCGGCCCGCGCGGGCCCCAGGGCCCCAAGGGCGACAAGGGCGACAAAGGCGACAAGGGCGACCCCGGCCCGCAGGGCCCCAAGGGCGACCCCGGCTCCGGCGCCGCCGTCGAGCCGACTGCGCAGGAGGACACCGTGCTGAAGTGGCACGCCGACTGCTCCATGCTCACCGTCACCCCCGCCGGCGCGCTCACCGCCGACGCCGCCGGCTGGCCCGAGGGCCGCCAGCTCTTCGTCCGCCTGATCCTGGGCGCCGACGCGACCCTCCCCGACGCCGTCCGCCTCGTCGGCTACGAGGCCCTGCAGAACGCCTCCACCTATCACGCCACGGCCTACAACGTCGGCGGGACACTTTACCTGACGCCCATCGTGCGCGAGGGGGACGACGCATGAGACGCGCCCTCGCACTTCTCTTCTTTGCCGCGCTGGCCGCCTGCGCCCTCGCCCAGGAGAGCCCCGCCCTGCGCACGCCGCGCTACGACCCCTCGCTCCTGGGCGACGTCATCGAGGCCTCGGAGCTGTGGGACTTCACGGACGATGAGAAGCGCCCGGACTATGCGAAGGGGATTGGGCTGACGCCGACGAACTGGCCGTATCAGAAGCACGCGGTGGACGTCTACGAGCCGTGGTCGGCGCTGACCTTCGTCGCGTGGGTCTACCGCGACAACCTGCCGGAGACTTACGCGGGCATCGTCGGCATCTCCGTCTATCCCCTGGCGCGGAAGCGCGCGCCGTGCGAGACCTTCCTCCGTGTGCCGCAGGGCGTGGGGCCGGTCGTCTTAGAGGGCGTCGCCAAACCTGCCGGCGTGAACACGAACCACGTGGGCACGGTGGCCTACAATCTGACGTGCGACGCGTCGGTGACGGTGGACTTCGGAGGCGGAGAGAGCAAGACGCACGAGGCCGGGGCGTACCGCGACGTGGAGATTCTGGCGGCGGAGGATGGGGACGTCACCGTGACGACGGCCCCCGAGACGGCCTGGACCCTCTATGCCGGCACGCCGAGGACGGCGACCGTCACGGGGCTGGCTTATTCGCCGAACAACCCTTATTGCTCGTGCACCAAGGTAAACAGGTGGTGCTTCGTCGTCCATACGCTGAGATGGACGGACGAGGGCCTGACCCTCGCCGGGAAGAGCTACCTCCCGGACGGCACGCTCTACTTCGATTCGGATGCCGCCAAGACGAGCAAGACGTGCCCGGCGGCCGAGGGCGTCACGCGCAGCGAGGGCGCCGTCAGGATCGTCCCGTTCCAAAACGCAAACCTGCAGGGTTCCCCGTCCTCGTGGCGTCCTGACCAGACCAAGCCCTCCGTCTTTAGGCTGATCGGCGTGCGCCGCTTCAACAAGATCCTGACGGACGCCGAGGCGCTCGACATCCTCCGGCAGGACGTCGAGGTCCTCAAGCGGCGCGGCATCCTCACGGACAAGGACTTCGAGCCCCTGCCGGAGGCGGCCACGGCCTCGGCGGCCCTGCGTGCCCCGGCCGCGCCCACGTTGCTTGACGTCCCCCTGCCGCGCCCGTTGACGGAGGAAGAGGCCGAGGCCCTGCGGAAGGAGGCCGGCCATGACGGACGATGAGCAGGCGCTGCTGGAGGAGCAGCTGAGGAAGGCCGAGACGCCCGAGGCCCGGCTGGAGGTGTGGCTGCTGTGGTGGCCGCACATGGCGCGCTGCCTCGCCTCCACCAACCGCCACGTGAAGGGCACCGAGGCCACGCTCGAGCGCATCGACGAAAACCTGAACGACCTGGCCGGGATGATCGAGAAGTACCACGGCAAGACCAGCTGGAAGGCCGACAAGCTCGGATGGCTGAAGGAAAACTGGATGTGGGTGGTCGTCTTCCTCTACATGCTCCAGAGCCTCGGCGTGGAAGGGGTCTTCGGGAAGCTCGCCGCCCTCTTCGGGGGATGAGAAAGGGCGGCCTGCGGCCGCCGGAGAATCGTGAATCGTGAATCGTGCGCCCTGACGGGCGACAAGAGAAAGGGACGGCAGGATGATTGAGTTGTTGAGAAAAGCTTTGGACCTGCTGCTCCGCTTTCTGGACTGGCGGAAGGGCACCAAGCGCGAGCGCCACCGCGACCAAGCCCGCAAAGCCATCGCCACCCACGACCGCCAGGCCATGAACGAACTCCTCATGGAAAGGATGAACCGCCGTGACTGACCCCACCCGTCGCCCCGCAGGGGCGCCCCTGCATCTCCTGCACCTCCTGAATCTCCTGAAGATTCTGGCAGTCCCGCGTGCGGTGGCACGCCCTCAATCTGCCCCCAATCTGCGAACTACCGAAGGTCTTTCGAGCGAAGCGAAGAAACATCTGCGGTTTCTTTTCCTGTCTCCCGTCGCCGCCCTCGCCCTCCTCGCCGCCGCCCTCCTCATCTCCGGCTGCCGCACCTACACCGTCGTCGCCGCAGACCGCGAGGTCATCCCCCTGGTGCAGCGCCCCGACGGCTCCTTCGTCGAGGGCACGGACGGCAGCCAGGGCTGGTACGTCCCCGACGCCGTGATGCTCCGGCTCCTCGAGGCCGACTGAACCCCTTTGCCCGGTGGCCCCCGCGCCTGCGGGGGCGCCGGGATCCCGTGAATCGTGAATCGTGAATCGTGAATCGCGCGCCCTGACGGGCCGACCGCTGAAAGGCCAATCAGCCAATCAGCCAATCAGCGTGAGCGACTGAAAGGAGTGAACCATGGACTGGTTGAAGAAGGTTTGGGAATGGATCGTCGGCGGGGTGAAATCCCTGCTGGCAAGCGTGCTCGACGAGGTCATCGAGCAGGCCAAGGACATCGTGGCCGACAAGGAGCTGGCCGCCCTGGCGCTCGACGCCGTCCGGGCCGCCGCCCACGAGGGCCTCTCCGGCGACAAGGCCTGGGTCGCCGCCCGCGACAGCCTGACGAAGGCCCTGCGGGAGGCCGGCCGCGACCTCACCGCCTGCGCCATCGACACCGCCCTGCAGAACGTCTACAGCGCCTGGAAGCGCCTCGGCAAGCCGGAGGCGTGAGGGGCGCTCGCGCCCCTCAGGAAGTTTGGAGGCTTGGAGGCTTGGCTTGCAAGCGGTGGGGCTTTGCCCCACGCCCCTTCGGCCCCTCCGTCGCCCCGAATGGGGCGCCTCCTGCATCTCCTGAACCTCCTGAACCTCCTGCGCCACCCGGCGGCTCCGCCGCCCCTCCAAGCCTCCAAACCTCCAAGCTTCCAAACTTCCAACGAGCGACTGAAAGGAGCGAGCAATGAACTCCCAAGGCAAACCCTACGGACAGCGCGTCAAAGAGGCCCTCCGCCAAGGCGCGCAGGCCGGACTGCGCCTCCGCGAACGCCGCAAGGCCCTCGGCAAGAAGGCCTCCGACGGCGGCCAATACGCCGCCATGCCGCGCGTCCTCCACGACCAGCTGGTCGCCCGCTACGGCAGCCGCTACGACGAGGACGCCACCCTCATGCGCGACCTCCGCCGACGCTACCCCGAGATGATGGCCGCCGACGGGGACGTGCCGGGGGACAGCCTGGACGGCCGCCGCAACGCCTACGGCAAGGTCACCATGCGCCGACGCGCCGACGGCCGATGGGAGCGGCCCTTGCCGGATGGTTCGTGGGAAACCTTCAATCCGCCGTCGAAGATGAAGTGGGATGAGGGGAAGGCACCCGCTCAAATCTGACGATTTGGGCGGAGAGAACAGAGAACGGAAAACAGAGGACAGAACGCCCTGACGGGCGCCGGAGTGAGAAAGGAACAGGACCATGAAACCCACAAGCACACAGACCTCGACCGACGCCCCGAACGGGGCTGTTCCTGTATCTCCTGTATCTCCTGTATCTCCTGCTGCGTCAGCCGACGGCGGCGAAGCCGACAGGCTGAGCGCCTGGGCGCAGGCGTGGTGCTCGGACGTCGCCCGGTGGCGGACGGTGCGGCACCGGTGGGGGGCGAAGGGGAAGAAGACATTGGTGCGGGTGGCGAGCAACCCGCCGCTGGAGTGCATGCGGGAGATCCTGGCCTATCTGTCGAGCGCGGCGGGGGCGAAGGGGCTCTTCTGCGACGGGAAGGCAATCGGGGATTGGGCGCCGATGAGCGCGTGGTATGAGGAGACGCGGGCGGAGGATGGGACGCAGGCGGTGACGGTGCGGGTCTTCCAGGCGTTGCGGGACCCGGCGGACGGCGAGGCGGATGGGCCCTTCCTGGTGCAGGATGGGTGCGTGTGGAAGGTGAGTCATACCTTCTATTGGGACGTGGCGGAGGTGGAGACCGTGCCGGCGAGCGCGAGCGGCGTGGCCTATGAGATCCAGGGGCTGCGGCGCGACGATGAGACGGGGCTTTACAGTTACGCGCTGGTGAAGCGCGAGCGGGTGGCGGTGGAGGTCGGCCCGTGGGAGGCGCACCAGGATGGTTACCAGACGCGGGAGCGGGCGTTGCTGCTGGGCCTGCGCGACGAGGACGAGAGCACGGTGGACCAGAAGGTGGCGGCCTTCGCGCAGAAGGCCGGGCTGAGGCTGACGGACGGCGACGGCGTGACCGTGGACATCCAGAAGCAGAAGAACGACGACTGCACCACCGATGTGACCATCGAGAATGCCACCGAGGAATCGGTGCCGGGGGCGAGCGTGACGACGGCCGAGGACGCCTTCGGCAAGCGCACCACCACGGTCGACCGCAACGCGGCGGCGGCGGTCGGCGCGCCCGCGGCCCTGGGCGGGGAGACCCGCGCGGAGCAGACCCCCGGCGGCCGCTACGACAACACCACGCAGACGTACACGCCCAAGACGGTGGAGGGCGCCGTGACGGAAGAGACCGAGACGCTCTACGAGAGCGAATCGAGCACCACCGACCGCAACACGGAGGCCTCGACCGACGCCCCGGATGGGGCGGCTCCTGAATCTCCTGCATCTCCTGAATCTCCTGAGACCGTGCCCGGGACCATCACGCGCGTGCGCGAGCAACTGACCCCCGAGGGGAAGATTGACCGCGTGACCGTGACGCGGAAGGAGTTGCCCGTCAGCGACGCGGAGAAGGTGACGGCGGCGGGGGCGCTGTCGAAGACCGTGCGGGTGACGCATCGCAACCAGTCCGAGACCAAGGCGGCCGAGCTGGTGGGCACGGGTGACCCCGCGCAGGGGACGATCCTGCGGTCGACCGTGGCCAAGACGCCCGGCAACCTGCGAGACGTGACGATGGAGACCACCACCAGCACGGCCGTCGCGGCGGG
>DVOR01000175.1 GCA_018713405.1 Candidatus Spyradenecus faecavium
GAGGGCGGCGGCCTCGTCGTCGCGGCCGAGGGCGTGGAGGGCCTGGGCGCGGCGCATGGCGGCGTCGGTGCGGCGGGCGTGGTCGAGGGGGGTGGGGCCCTGGGCGCCGGTGGGGGCGAGGGCCTTGGCGAAGAGGGCCTCAGCGGCCTGGAAGTCCTGCGCGTTGAAGAAGAGGAGGGCGCGCCAGTAGGCGGCCTCGGGGAGGCCCTTGCCCTGGGGGAAGCGCGAGAGGTACTCGTCGAGGGCGGCGGCCGCGGCGGCCGTGTCGCCTTCGGAGAGGGCGTTGCGGGCGCGGAAGAGGAGGGCCTCGGCGGCGACGGCGGCGTCGCCGGAGCCGAGGGCCAGGGTGAGGGCGCGCTCGACGCGGTCGTGCTGCTTGGCCTGGGCGAAGGCGTAGGCGGCGGCGTAGGCGGCGTAGCCGGCGGTGGGGGCGTCTGGCCACCGCTCGGCGGTGCGGAGCCAGGTCTCGGCGGCCTGCGCGGCGTCGCCGGCCTGCTGCTCGAGGAGTCCGAGGCGGTAGCCGGCGTCGGCGGCCTGGGCGGCGGGGGCGTTGTCCATGAGCCAGGCGGCCGCGGCGCGGGCCTGGGGGAGGTCCTTGGCGCGCGCGGCGGCCTCGAGGCGGGAGGGTTCGAGGGCCAGGCGGGCCTCGGGGGAGAGCTTGGCGGAGACGCGTGCCCAGGCCTTGAGGAAGGCGTCGGGCTCGCCGTCGCGGGCGCGCCGGGCGAGCATGGCTTGGGCGGCGGGGGCGGCCTCCTTGGCGTCGGGGAACTCGGAAAGGACGCGCTCGTAGGCAGTGAGGGCGCCCTGGGCGTCGCCCAGCGCCTCGGCGATGAGGCCCTCGAAGAAGAAGCGGTCGGGCTTGGCGGAGGGGCGGAGGGCCTTCTCGGCGTCGAGCCAGGCCTTGGCCTCGTCGGGGCGCTTGGCGCGGTAGGCGGCGTAGGCGGCCTGGGGGAGGAGGCCCGCGCGGCCGAGGGGCTCCTTGCCGGCCTCTTGGGCGAGGGCGGCGGCGCGGGCGTAGGCCTCGTCCTGGGCGTCGGCGGGGGTCTGCGCGGCGGCCTGTGCGAGGCGCCCGAAGGCCTCCGCGGCGAGGGTGGGGCGATTTTCCTGCGGGGCCCAGGCGATGGCCTCGCGATAGCGTTGCCAGGCCTCTTGGCCCTTGCCCTCGGCGAGGAGGAGGTCGGCCTGGGCGGCCTTGGCCTGGGCGGCGAAGAGGCCTTGGCCCTGGGCGAGCTCGCCGAGGGTGGCGCGGGCCTCGTCGGCGCGGCCCAGCTTGGCGAGGCAGCGGCCGAGGTTGAGGAGGGCGGCCTGGCGGGTCTCGTCGGTGGCGGGGCCGTCGGCGACGGCGCGCAGGAGGGTGAGGGCCTCGTCGGGGCTGTCGCCGCGGTAGAGGAGGGAGACGGCGAGGCGGAGGCGGGCGGCGGCCTGGCGGTTGCCGGTGAGGCGGCCCGCGAGGTCGCGGTAGAGGGCGCGGGCCTTGTCGTCCCAGCCGAGCTTCTCGTAGCAGCCGGCGAGGGCGAAGGCGGCCTCGTCGTTGGGGCCGTCCTTGAGGATGGCCTCGTATTCGCGGGCGGCTTGGCGGACCATGCCGCGGCGGGCGAGGCCGTCGGCGAAGGCCAGGGCGCCGTCCTCGGCGGCGGCAAGGCCGGCGAGGGCGGCGGCGAGCAGGGTGAGGGCGAGACGGTTCATGGGGGGATCAGAGCGGGAGTGTGGCCTCCTCGATGGAGGCGCGGGCGAGGGTGATGCAGTGCTCCTTGCAGAAGGCGCGGATGTCGGCCAGGCGCTCGGGGCCGATGGCCGGGGTGGTGACGATGATGCGGGTGGGGCAGAGCTGGCGGAGGCGCTCGGGGGTGAGGCACTCAAGGGGGCCCAGGATGGGGAGGTCGCGGAAGATGCGGCCGCGGAGGCCGGGGTTGTCGTCGAGGACGCCGATGAGGGCGACGTTGTTGCGGGTGACGTTGGTCTCGAAGAGGGTGATGTAGGCGCGGAGGTTGACGCCGGCGCCGTAGAAGAGGACGCGCGGGATGGCGGGGTCGGTGAGGGAGCGATGGCGGAGGCGGGCGTTCTCGCTGGCGGCGAGCCATTGGAGGAAGGCCGGCTTGGCCAGGCGCATGAGGAGGAGCGGGACGGGGAGAAGGGCCGCCCAGAGGATGTGGCAGAGGCGGAGGTCCGCGGCCAGGCGGGGGACGGCGTAGGCCAGGACGAGGTGGGAGACCAGCGAGCCGACGGCGACGGCGGCGACGACGTAGAAGGAGTCCTTGCGGGTGGAGCGGCCCCAGATGCGGGTGTAGGCGCGGGCGGCCACGAGGCAGAGCGCCACGGGGACGGTGTAGGCCAGGAAGAGGTTCACCAGGACGGGCCAGGCGTAGGGGAGGTCGAAGCCGAAGAGGAGGAAGAGGAGGGTGAGGTAGAGGGCGGCCATGCAGACGAGGTCGCCGAGGAGGTAGAGGATGACGGTGACGGAGCGTTTGCCGCAACGGGCGCCGGGGCGGGCGAGGAGGCGGCCGGCGTCCCAGAGCTCGATGTCGGTCATGGCGCGGACGACGACGGTGGCGAAGGCGCCGAAGCCGATGATGAAGACGGTGGCCTTGGCCTCGCGCAGGGCAAGGGCCAGGAAGCCGACGGCCAGGAGGGCGAGGGCCAGGCCGTAGAGGCCCCAGACGGCGCGGCGTTGGTTGCCGCGGGCGAGGGAGAGGAAGCGGTGGTGGATGTGGTCGCGGTCGGCGGTCATGACGGCGGCGGAGTGCGCGCCGCCGGCGGAGGTCGTGTCGGCGGGGTCGACGCGGCGGAGGATGGCGCGGAGCGTGCGGCGGAGGATGGCCAGGGAGGTGTCGATGAGCGGCACGCCGATGCAGAGGACCGGCACGACGATCGAGACCAGGAAGGCGTCGCCGCGGCGGGAGACCAAGGCCAGGGTGGCGAGGGTGAGGCCGACGAAGAGGCTGCCCGAGTCGCCGAGGAAGACGGTGGCGGGATTGTAGTTGTAGCGGAGGAAGCCGAGGAGGGCGCAGACGAAGATGACGGAGAAGGCCGGGGCAATCGTCTGGTCGACGAAGAAGGCCGCGCCGACCATGCCGACGGTGGCGATGACGGCCAGGCCCGAGGAGAGGCCGTCCAGGCCGTCGATGAGGTTGAAGGCGTTGACGACGCCGATGTACCACGCGAGGGTGAGGGGGACGTAGACCCAGGGCGAGTGGCCCCACGCGCCCCAGGAGAGCGGGAGCGTCAGGCGGGCGCCGGCCCAGCAGAGGATGGCCGCGGCGGCGACCTGCGCGGCGAGCTTGAGGAGGGGCGGCACGCCGCGGCAGTCGTCCACCACGCCCACGCCCACGAGGATGGTCGCGGCGACGGTGAAGGCCGGGAGGACGCCCCAGAAGGGCGAGGCGGCAAGCAGCGTGGGCCAGAGCCAGACGCCCAGGCCGAGGGCGGCGTAGCAGGCGGCGACGACGGCGAGGCCGCCGCCGCGCGGGATGGGGCGGCGGTTCACGCGCCGCGCGTCGGGCTGGTCCACGGCGCCCAGGCGGCGCATGGCCCAGCGCGCCAGCGGCGTCAACACCAAGGAGAGGCCCAGGGCCAGCAGGCCCAGCGCCGCGGATTGCCAGAAACGTTCGGCGATCATAGGTGCTCCAGGACAGACACGGCCTCCTCCATCGACACAGGGTCAAGCCCGCGCCCGGAGGGGAGGCACAGCCCCCGGGCGAAGAGCGCCTCCCCGACGCCGGAGAGGAGGGCCGGCGCGCCTTGGAAGACCGGCTGCAGGTGCATGGGCTTCCAGAGCGGGCGGGCCTCGAGGCCGCGCGCGGCGAGCGCCGCGACGGCGCGGAGGGGGTCGCGCCCCTCCAGGGTGACGACGGTGAGCCAGCGGTTGGGCACGCCATAGGGCGCGGTGGGCATGGGCGTGGCCCAGCCGGGCAGGCGCGCCAGCCAGTCGGCCCACACGCGGGCCTTGTCGCGGAGCGCGTCGTCGAGATGGCGGAACTGCGCCAGGCCGATGGCCGCCGGGACGTTGCCCAGGCGCCCGTGGGTGCCCAGGGTGCGATGCTCGTACCACGGGACGGGCTCGCGGCCCTGGCCGGCGAGCTTGCGGCAGCGGGCCAGCAGGTCGGGGTCGTCGGTCAGCAGCAGGCCGCCGCCGCCGGCGGTGACAATCTTGTTGCCGTTGAGGGAGTGGACGGCGGCCCAGGCGCCCTTGCCCGCGGGCCGCCCGCGGTAGGTGGCGCCGAGGGACTCGGCGGCGTCGACGATCAGGCGGACGCCCCGGTCGCGGCAGAGCGCGGCCAGCGCGTCGACGTCGCAGCATTGGCCGTAGAGGTCGGTGGCGACGAGGGCGCGGGCGCGGGGGTGCGCCTCGAGGGCGCGGGCGGCGAGGCCGACGTCCATGCACCAGGTGGCGGGGTCGGCGTCGACGAAGACGGGCGTGGCGCCGCGGTCGACGAAGGGGGCGACCGAGGCGATGAAGGTGAGGTCGCTGGCGATCACCTCGTCGCCGGGGCCGATGCCCAGGGCGCGGGCCAGCAGTTCCAGGGCCATGGTGCCCGAGACGGTCGCCAGGGCGCCGGCGAAGCCGAGGCGCGCCGCGGCCTCGCGCTCGAGGGCGTCGACCATCGGGCCGCAGGGGGCGATGTAGTTGGAGGCGAAGGCCTGGGCGACGAGGTCGCGCTCGTCGTCGCCGTTCAGGTAAGGGGGCGAGAGAAAGGCCTTCATTGCGCGGGGGGCGTGCGGAGGGAGTAGAAGAGGATGCCGAGCCACTCCTTGACGTAGTAGGCGGCCTTGCCGGCGGCCTCGGGGGTGGGGAGCTGCGTCCACAGCGGCCCGGCGAAGGGGGCGTAGGGCGTGTTCTCGTAGTCGCAGCCCACGGGGACGAACGCGATGTCGTCGGCGCGGAAGAGCATCTTGGCGCGGGGCATGTGCCAGGCCGAGGTGACGAGGAGGACCTTCTTGCACCCGCGCTCGCGGAGGAGGCTGAAGGTCTTGGAAGCGTTCTCGGCGGTGTCGCGGGCCTCGGTCTCGCAGACGATGGAGGAGGCCGGCACGCCGAGCGTCTCCATCAGCGGCTTCTCGGCCCGCTCGGCGCCGATGCCCGTGGGGATGACGATGGGGGCCTTGCCGGCGCGGAAGAGGCGCACACCCATGATGGCACGGTCGGCCGCGGGGTGAAGCTCCGGATAGGGGCGGCCCTCGACCACCTCCCCCACGCCGCCGCCGAGCACGACGATGGCGTCGGCCTGCGGGATGGCCTCGAGCGGGGTGGGCGGGCATTGCCGCTCCAGCGAGTGGCCCAGCAGGGCGGCCACCGCCGGCAATCCCATGACGAAGAGCAGCGCCGCCAGCGCGACCACGCAGATCGCCGGGCGGATGGCCTTCCGCCGCACCAGCCACAGCCCCGTCGCCAAGAGCCCGAGCATGACCAGCGTGTAGGGCATGCACAGCCACGTCAGCCATTTGAACAGCGCGAAGACCATCAGACACTCCTCTCTTGGATGCGGTGCAGCAGCACGGCCAGGCTCACGGCCAGGTCCTCGCGCTGCACCAGGATCTCCTCGGGCACCTCCAGGCGCGCGGGGGTGAAGTTCCAGATGGCGCGGACCCCGCCGGCGACCATCTGCTCGGCCACGCGCTGGGCGCGCTCGGCCGGCACGGTGAGGATGCCCAGCGGCACCCCCAGGCGCATGACCTTCTCGGTGATGGTGCTGGCGGGGAAGACCGGCGTGCCGGCCAGCACCAGGTTGCACCGCTCGGGCGCGGCGTCGAAGGCCGCCACGATGCGCAGCCCCTGCCGCCGGAACCCGGGATAGCCCAACAAGGCCGAGCCCAGGCGCCCGACCCCGGCCAACACCGCCGTCTGCTCCGACGCCGCCCCCGTCAGGCGCTCCAGCGCCTCGACCAGCTCGGCGATGGGGAAGCCGACGCGCGGCGTGCCGCGCACGCCCGTCCGCGCCAGGTCCTTGC
>DVOR01000176.1 GCA_018713405.1 Candidatus Spyradenecus faecavium
GAAACGCACCTCGCGTTTGGCGGGGTGGACGTTGACGTCGACGTCCTCGGGCGGGAGGTCGACGAAGAGGACGGCGACGGGGCGGCGGTCTCGGACGGGCCAGGCGTCGCGCAGGGCCACCTGGATCTGGACGGCGGTGGCGGGGCGGCGGTTGACGAAGAAGAACTGCTCCGGCGTGCCGCCGCGGACGAAATCGGGCTTGGCGATGAAGCCGGTGACGGCGACGCGGCCCTGCGTGTGGTCGACGGGCAGGAGAGCGTCGGCGACGGCCTCGCCGAGGAGGGCGCGGACGCGGTCGGAGAGGGCGTCGCCCTCGGGCAGGCGGAAGAGGTCGCGGCCGTCGGCGCGGAGGCGGAAGGCGACGGCGGGGTTGGCGAGGGCGATGGCGGTGAGGGTCTGGCGGATGCGGGCCAGCTCGGTGGTGGGGGCGCGGAGGAACTTGCGGCGGGCGGGGACGTTGAAGAAGAGGTCGCGGACGGAGACGGTGGTGCCGACGGGGCGGCCGGCCTCGCCCACCCAGTCGAGGGCGCCGCCGACGACCTGCAGGGAGGTGGCGGCGTCGGAGTCCGCGGGGCGGGTGACGAGGGAGAAGCGCGAGACGCTGGCGATGGAGGGGATGGCCTCGCCGCGGAAGCCGAAGGTGGCGATGCGGGTGATGTCGTCGGAGGTGGCGATCTTGCTGGTGGCCTGGCGCTCGAGGGCGGCGAGGGCGTCCTCGCGGGCCATGCCGGTGCCGTTGTCGGCGACCTCGACGAGCTTGGCGCCGCCGCCCTCGACGGCGACGTCGACGCGGGTGGCGCCGGCGTCCAGGGCATTCTCGACGAGCTCCTTGACGACGGAGGCGGGGCGCTCGACCACCTCGCCGGCGGCGATTTGGTTGGCGACGGTCTCGGGGAGGACGCGGACGGGGCGGCGCTCAGCCATGGCGTCCCCCGGGGAGGCCGCCGACAAAGGCGGCGATGCGCATCCGCAGGCCGGCGGCGTCCAGCCCGCAGGCGGCGCGGAGCTCGGGTTCGGAGCCCTGGGGCACGAAGCGGTCGGGCCAGCCGAGGATGAGGAGGGGCCCGCGGTGGACCTCGGCGACGGCGGAGCCGAAACCGCCCACGGCGGCGGCGTCCTCAAGGGTGATCAGGGGGCGGGCGCCGAGGCCGCGGACGAAGTCGGGCAGGGGCTTGACGGACTCGACGGGCTCGAGGGCGAGGCCGAGGGCCTTTGCGACGGGCTCGGCCCAGAAGACCGTGTGGCCGAGGGCGAGGATGAGGGGGGCGTCGGGCGAGGCGCCGGGGAGGCGCGGGGCGGGGCCCTCGTGGACGTAGCCGCGGGGGTAGCGGATGACAGTGGGGCCGGGGCGGGAGAGGGCGGCGTCGAGCGCGGCCTCGAGCGCGGGGCGCGTGGCGGGGACGCGGATCTCGAGGTTGGGCAGGGCGCGGAGCATCGCCAGGTCGTAGAGGCCGTGGTGGGTGGGGCCGTCGGGGCCGACGACGCCGGCGCGGTCCAGGCAGAGCACGACGGGGAGGTTGGGGAGGCAGACGTCGTGCATGAGGTTGTCGACGGCGCGCTGGGCAAAGGTGGAGTAGAGCGCGACGACGGGGCGGCGGCCGGCGGCGGCAAGGCCGGCGGCGAAGGCGACGGCGTATTCCTCGCAGATGCCGACGTCGTGGGCCTGCGCGGGGAAGCGGCGGAAGAAGTCGGCCAGGCCGGTGCCGTCGCGCATGGCGGCGGTGATGGCCTCGATGGCGGGGGCGCGCGCGGCACGGGCGCAGAGGGCGGCGCCGAAGGCCTCGGACCACGAGCGCACGGCGGCGCAGGCGGCGGGCTTGGCGTCGGCGGCCCAGGGGCCGACGCCGTGCCACTTGGCGGGGTTGCGCTCGGCGGGGGGATAGCCCTTGCCCTTGACGGTGGCGATGTGGAGGACGACGGGGCCGGCGTTCTCGGCGGCGGCGCGGAGGGCGTCGCAGAGGGCGGGGACGTCGTGGCCGTCGATGGGGCCGAAGTAGCGGAAGCCGAGGTCCTCGAAGATGCCGGAGCGGTTGCGCAGGAGGACGGACTTGACGATGGCCTTGAAGCCGCGGTAGAAGGCCTTGAGGCGGTTGAGGCGCAGGCGGTGGCCGGCGGCCTCGGCGGCGGCGCGGATGCGGTTGTAGCGCAGGCCGGTGAGGCGGCGGGCAAAGAGGCGGGCGAGGGCGCCGACGTTGCGGGAGATGCTCATGCCGTTGTCGTTGACGACAAGGATGAGGCGGTCGGTGGTGTGGCGGACGGCGTTGAGGGCCTCGAGGGAGACGCCGTTGGTGAGGGAGGCGTCGCCGACGACGGCGATGACGTGCTCGCGGCCGCCGCGGACGTCCCGGGCGGCGGCGAAGCCGAGGGCCGTGGCGAGGGCGACGCCGGCGTGGCCGCCGACGGCCGCGTCGTAGGGCGATTCGCCGGGGAAGGGGAAGCCGCGCACGCCGCCGAAGCGGCGGAGGGTCTCCATGCGGGCGTTGCGGCCGGTGACCATCTTCCAAGCGTAGGCCTGGTGGCCGACGTCCCAGATGAGCTTATCGGCGGGGAAGTCGAAGACGCGGCAGAGGGCGAGGGTCAGCTCCACGACGCCGAGGCTGGGGGCGAGGTGGCCGCCGGTCTTGGAGACGACGGCGACCATGCGGTCGCGGATCTCCTGCGCCAGCTGGGGGAGGAGACGCTCGGGGAGGGCCTTGACGTCGGCCGGGGTGGCGATGGCGTCAAGGAGCGGGGTTTGGGGGCACGTGGGGTCCGGGTGGCTCATCGCGCGCCAAAGAAACGGAAGAGCCTGGGGCCGAGGTCGCCGTCGGTGTTGACGGGGGCGTCGGGGCCGCCGCGCAGGTCGATGTAGTCCGAGAGAATGTGCAGGGACTCACGGAGGACGGGGTCGTTCTCGACGGTGGGGCCCTCCTTGCGGTCTTTGGCGGAGCCGCCGCGCATGGCCTCGTCCTGGAGCTTCTCCATGGCGCGCTCGGCGCGCATGCGGGCGAGGCGCTTGTCGCGGTTGAGGGTGACGGTGGCCTCGGCGTTGGCCTTGCGGACGTGGTCGATGAGGCGCTGGGAGGCCTGGTATTGGGCGTCGGCGGCGAGGCGTTTGTCGGAGGCGGCCTTGAGGCGCGGGAGGAAGGGCTTGAGGTCTTCGGTCTGGGCGTAGTAGGCGGGGGGAATCTCGGTGTAGGGGAGGGCGCCGGGGAGCTGGTCCTCGCCGAGGTCGAGCGCGTCGTAGATGGAGGGGAGGACGAGGTCGGGAAGGACGCCGCGGAGCTGGGTGGTGCCGCCGTTGATGCGGAAGAAGCAGGCGGAGGTGATGCGGTCGGCGCCGTAGACGGTGTTGTCGCCCAGGCCCATGACGGTCTGGACGGTGCCCTTGCCGTGGGTCTTGGAGTCGCCCACGACGATGGCGCGGCCGTAATCCTGCAGGGCGGAGGCGACGATCTCGGAGGCGGAGGCGGAGTTGCGGTTGACAAGCACCAGGATGGGCTTGCGGAAGGCGACGCGGCCCTGCGCGGGGAGGGTCTGGATGCGGGAGCGGTCGCGCACCTGGACGGCGGGGCCGGTGACGAAGAGGCCGGTCATGGCGAGGGCCTCGGCGAGGGAGCCGCCGCCGTTGTTGCGCAGGTCGATGACGAGGCCGTCGACGCGCTGCTCGTTGAAGTCCTGGATGAAGCGGAGGAGGTCGCGGGTCATGGAGCGCGCGTCCGAGGCGTTGTCGCCGCCGACCACGCCGGCGTAGAAGGTGGGGATGCGGACGTAGCCCAGCTTGCGCTCCGTGCCGGCGGCGAGGGGGATGGTCTCGACGCGGCCGGAGACGGCCTGTTCCTCGAGCTTGATCTCGTCGCGGACGAGGTCGACGATCTTGGTGCGGGAGCCGGACTTGTCGGAGGCGGGGATGACACGCAGGACGACCTTGGTGCCCTTGGGGCCGCGGATTTTGCGGACCGTCCGGGAGAGGGGCTTGTGGCGGATGTCCTCGATGGGGCCGTCGCCCTGGCCGACGCCGATGATGCGGTCGCCCTCCTGCAGGCGGATGTCGCGGGTGTCGCTCGCGG
>DVOR01000025.1 GCA_018713405.1 Candidatus Spyradenecus faecavium
GGCCCACGCTGGTGAGCAGGGGGAAGAGGGAGACGGCGCCGCTCTCGGCGGGGGGCGGCAGGCCCACGACGTCGGCGACGGTGGGGACCCAGTGCTCGGGGCGGATGGCGCGGGCGTCGCGGTGGCCCGGCCAGATGACGTCGCGCCAGGCGACGATGAGGGGGAGGCCCTCGGCGCGCTGGGGGGCGAGGATGAGAAGGGCGTCGGCGCCGAGGAGGGCGGGGAGGGAGGCGGCGAGGTCGGCGGGGGAGGCCTCGGCCTCGAGGAAGACGCAGAGGGGGTCGAGCTCCAGGCCGTCCTCCACGCGCGTCTTGTGGCGGAGGGCCATCATGGAGGCGATGCGCGCGCAGGCCTCCTGCCAAGGGATGCCGCGGACGCGACGGAGGCGGTAGCCGGCGGCCTTGAGGATGGGGAGCGGCCCGGCGGAATGGAAGTCCGCGGCGGGGAGGGAGGCGTTGGGGAGGGTGAAGCCGGCGGCCTCGGCGGGGGCGAGGGCCTTGGCGTAGGCCGCGGCCGGGGCGTTGGGGAGGGGGGCGAGGAAGAGGATGTCGGGGCAACGGACGTCGCGGTGCTGGCCGCGGAGCTCGAGGACGGCGGCCTGGTCGGGCGCGGGCTTGGGCTCGGCCCGCGTCGCGGCCGTCGCGAGGGCGGGGCAGAGGAGTGCGGCGAGGGCGAGGGCGGCGAGGCGGCGCATGGCGGTCAGCGGATGAGCCAGACCCAGAGGGCCCAGTTGACGGCGAGGGCGTAGAGCTGGGCGGCGAAGTCGTCGGCCACGATGCCCCAGCCGCGCGGGAGATACTGCACCTGTCGGGCCGGCGGCGGCTTCAGCACGTCGAGCACGCGGATGACGACGAAGGTGATGAGGATGAGCCAGGGGCGCTCGGTGAGGGGCAGGCCGATGGTGGCGATGGGGTAGAGCATCCACTCGTCGGCGGAGATGCGGCCGTCGTCCTTCTTCTTCAGGCAGTCCTCGGCCACGGAGCAGACGGGCACGGCCAGGAGGGCGAGGGCGGCGCAGAGGAGGGCCTGCGCCCACCAGCAGGGCAGCCAGGCGGCCAAGGCCACGGCCAAAGCCACGCCGGGAAGGGAACCGAAGGTGCCCGGTGCGCAGGGGGCGACCAGGCCGATGCCGAAGCCGGTGCCCACCCAGACGCAGAGGCGACGGGCAAAGGAAACGCCCAGGGTTGCCTCCGGGCGTTGTCCTGCGTAGGGGTCTGGTCCTTTCCACCCCACGTCATTGCCCCTTCGTCATGCGGTAGAACGTGAGGAAGGAGCGGATCACGTCCTCCTTCGTCACGTCGTCGATGGTGTACTTCACGCCGTCGGGGCGGAAGGGCTCGTCGTGGTTGGTGGTGCGGGCGTTCATGCGCACCACGCGGGCGTTGGCGCGGGGGAGGATGCCGTCGTTCACGTACTGGCGGGTGACGGAGTAGCAGATCTCCTCCACGTTGCCGTCGCGGTAGATGGTGAGGATGGTCGAGGCGGGGGCGGCGCGGACGGAGGCCACGCGCCCGAGGCGGCGCATCTCCTCGGCGATTTCCTCGAGGGCGGGGGTCGCCACCTCACGGAGGAAGCGGACGAAGCGCGCGTTCTCGCGCTCCGCCCGCGACGCCTGGGAGTCGCTGAGGAAGATGTTCTCGAGCTCTTGCTTCCAATCGGCCATCTCAGTATCCGAGGACGGTATTGAGGATGGGGAAGAAGGTGACCGGCGAGGACTTGATGATGTTGATGACGCCGATCTGGAAGCCGTAGATGGAGTTCGTGGTGTTGAGCAGGCCGATTTGCAGGCCACGGACGTCGTCGGAGGCGTTGAGCAGGCCGATCTGGAAGCCCTTGGCGGCGACGGACTCATTGAGGAGGCCGATCTGCATGCCCGAGAGGGAGCCGGCGTAGTTGGCGCCGATGGCGATCTGGAGGGCGCCGGCGCGGTCGATGACCTCGTTGCTGCCCAGGGCGATCTGCAGGCCGTAGGCGTTGACCGCGTCGCCGCAGATGGAGAGGTCCAGGCCGGTGATGTCGTTGGCCTTGCCCCAGGCGCTCAGACGGATGCCGACCACGTCAATCGTCTCGTTGCCCTGCAGGGCGAACCAGACGGGCTCGATCGTGCGGGTCTCCACGCGCTGGAGTTGGGCGGGCTGCTGTTGTTGCGCGGGCTGGGCCTCGGCGACGTCCTGCGCGTACGCGCCGGCGGCCAGGGACAGGCAGGCGAAAAGGGCAACAATCGATTTCTTCATAGCGTCCTCGCTAGGGTTGGTTCTCATGTTTACCCAAAGGATACTCCATTCCCGCCGAAAGTGCAAGCAAAAAAAGCCGCCGCACGACGCAGGAAACCGCAGATTGCGCAGATTGAAGCCGATTAGGGGCCGGCTCCCGCCGGCAGGACGCAGGGCAGGAGGCTTGGAAGTTTGGAGGCTTGGAGGCTTGGCTGGCACGCCTCGTCCGTCGCCCCGCAGGGGCGCTCTGTTCTCCGTTCTCCGTTCTCCGGGGCGCGCAAGCGCCCCTACGGGTCGAGGACGAGGTGGACCTGGATGAGGCGGGAGACGGGGAGGAGGTAGTCGCGGTAGAGCCAGGAGAGCTGTTTGGCGTGCTGCTCGGTGAGGCCTTCGCGGAGGGCGTAGGTCTGGGCGCGCTCGAGGACGCGTTGCTCGACGGCCTCGTTGAGGAGGGCGGCCTCGACCTTGGCGGGGTCGCCGGTCTCGGCGGCGGCGCGGAGGGCGGGGGCCTGCTCGACGCGTTTGCGGGCGATGACGCGGGCGGCGAAGCGGAAGCGCCGGGCGAGGGCGGCGATGGCGTCGGTGTCGGCGTGGAGGGCCTCGCGGGGCTCGGGGTCGTCGCCGGGGAGGGCGAGATAGGGGACGACGGTGGTGAGGTAGAAGCGGCGGAGGGCGCGGGTCTGGGCGGTGGCGTCGCCGTGGGCGAAGGCGCGGGCGAGGGTGTCGATGTCGATGGGCTCGGCGTGGGCGTAGAGGCCGGGGTTGAGGCGGAAGCGGGAGCGCGCGGCGAAGGCGGTGAGGAGGGAGGAATCGATGTCCGCGATCATGGCGCGGAGGGAGGAGAGGGCGGTGGTGCCGGCGTCGTCGGGGACGGTGGGCTGGGTGGTGATGGTGTAGGCGCCGAGGAGGCGGACGTCGCGGGCGGCGGCCTTGAGGGAGCCGAGGATGGCGGCGAGGGGCTGGCCACTGGCGCCGACGAGGAGCTCGAGGAAGAAGGCGTATTTCCACTTCTCGCCGGGGATGGGGCGGGATTGGATGAGGGTGAGGTCGATGCCGCGCAGGGGGGTGAGGAGCTCGAGGAGGGAGCCGGGGCGGTCGTCGATGGTGGCGT
>DVOR01000026.1 GCA_018713405.1 Candidatus Spyradenecus faecavium
CGCTGCTTGGAGAGGGAGACGGTCTCGATGTCCCCGCGCACGGCCTCCCAGAAGGCGTCGACCGTGGGGTCGGCGATGCGGCCCTCGTCGTAGAGCGCCTGCGCGGCGGTGTCGGGGGAGTGCCCGCCCGCGCCGGTGTAGAGCTGCTTGCTCGCCCACGGCGGCACGCCCAGCCCCTGCAGCAGGCGGAGTTGCCTTGCCGACCCGGCAATGGGGAGCCGGCTAGGGGGGGATTGCAAATAAGTGCTGATGGATTTCTGAAACCCTTAAGGGTTTCGGAAAAAGATGTGGACTTATGCAGAGTCGGCCCCTGGGCGGGGCCGATTGGGAAGTTTGGAAGTTTGGAGGGTTGGAGGGTTGGTTGGCGGCCTTGGGTCGAGGTCAGGCGAGGCCGGCGGCGCGGAGGCGCGCGGCGAGGCGTTCGTACTGGGCGCGGCGGCCGCGGGCGGTCTCGATGGCCTCGAGGCGGGTGCGGGCACGGTCGACCCAGCGGCGGCCCTCGGCGGCGTAGGCCTGGGCGGTGAGGTCGGCGGCGGCGTAGAGGAGGGCGTAGTATTGCTTGACGGCGAGGTCGAGGCGTTCCTGCTTTTCGTAGACGCGGCCGATCTGGTAGGCGTACCTGGCGGCGGCGTCGGGGTCGCGGCCGTCGTTCAGTCGGTCGAGGGCGGCGCGGTAGTTCTTGTAGGCGAGCTCGTAGCGCGCGGGGTCGTTGGTGGCGGTGATGCGCAGGCAGTCCCCCAGGAGGCCGTGGGCCTCGCCGACCCACGGGGCGTCGGGGGAGTGGCGGATGAGGCGGGAGAGGAGCTCGGCGGCCTCGCCGAAGCGGGCGAGCTCGACAAGGGCCTCGGCCTGGAGGAAACGGGCGTCGGGGAGGATGTCGGCCTGGGGGGCGGTCTCGGCGAGGGCGGCGACGAGCTCGATGGCGTGGGCGTAGTCGCCGGCTTGGTAGGCGGCGCGTGCGGCGAGGAAGCGGGCGTTGGGGACGCGCGGGTCGTCGGGCCAGCGTTCGGCGAAGGTGCGGAAGCCCTGGGCAGCGGCCTCGTACTCGCCGCGGTTGAAGTCGCTCTTGGCGAGCCAGAGGATCATGTCCGGGACGCGGGGGGAGTCGGGGTAGTCGTCGAGGTAGGTCTGGGCGAGGGTGCGGGCGCGGTCGTCGTCGCCCAGGCCGTAGAGGCAAAGGACGAGGAAGAAGCGGGCCTCGGCGGCGATGGCGGGGTCGTCGGCGCCCTCGAGGGCGGCGAAGTCGTCGCGGGCGCGGCCCAGCTGGAAGCGGTCGCTGTCGCGCTGGGCGAGGGCGTAGTAGGCGCGCCCGCGCTCGAGGCGGAGGGTGGCCTGGTGGGCGGGGTTCTGGGTGCGGGGGAGGAAGCGGGTGAACTCGGCGATGGCGGCCTGGAGGCGCCCCTCCTTGGCCAAGAGGGCCGCGAGGCGGGTGGCGGCGGTGTAGGCGTCGTCCTCGGAGGCCTGGGGATCGTCGCGGGTGGCGGCGTAGGCGCGGCGGGCGGACTCGTTGTCGCCGGCGGCCTCGAGGGCGCGGGCCAGGCGGAGGGAGATGGCGGCGGAAGGGGCTTCCTTGAGGAGCTCCTGGCAGAGGGTCTCGGCGCGGGCGTAGCGCTTGGCGGCGAGGGCGGCCTCGACGGCCTCGATGCGGAGCTCGCGGCGGAGGGTGGCGGTGTCGGCGAGCTCGATGGCCTCGGTGAGGGAGGCGAGGGCCTCGTCGGGGCGGCCCGCGGCCAGGAGGGTCCGCCCGCGGCCCCGGCGGACGCGCACGCGGAGCTCGGGGACGTCATAGCCGGCGACCCAGCGGTCGTAGGCGGCGAGGGCGTCCTCGTGGCGGCCCTGGGCGGCGAGGGTCTCGGCGATGTAGAGGAGGAGGGAGGGGGCGTCGGCGGCGGAGGGGTCCAGGCGGACGGCCTGGTCGAGGGCGTCGAGGCCCTCCTTGACGGCGGCGGGGTCGGGGTCGCCGCAGAGGAGGGTGCCAAGGGTGGCGAGGGCCTGGCGGCGGAGGTCATCCACGCGGGCGACCTCGACGGCGCGGCGGGCGAGGGTGATGGCCTGCGCGGGGTCGGAGGCAAGGGCGGAGGCGGCGAGGGCCAGGCGGGCCTCGACGGAGGAGCTGAGGCCCGGCGCGTCCAGGAGGCGGAGCAGGGTGGCGAGGGCGGCGTCGCGGTCGGCGGCGCCGGCGTAGGCCTTGGGCAGGGCGAGGGCGCAGTCGAGCCAGACGTCGCCGCGGTCGGCCTCGCCGGCGGCGGCGAGGAGGGCGGCGCGGGATTGGGCGTTGGGGAAGCGGTCGACCCAAGCGAGGGCGTTCTCGGCGCGGGTGCGGGCGTCGGCGCCCTTGGCGGCGTTGACGGCGGAGAAGCGGGCGGAGGCCTGGAGGGTGCGGCCCAACTCGAGGTCGGCGCGGAGGGCCTGGCGGAGGGCGGCGACGCCCCACTCGGTGTCGGCGGAGGGGCGGGCGGCCTCGAAGGCGCGTTGGGCGGCGGCGAAGTCGCGACGGCCGTTGAGGGCGGCGAGGGTGAAGACCAGGCGGCGCTCGGCGGGAAGCTCGGGGCATTCGTCGATGCGCTTGAGGGCGGTGTCCCACGCCTCCTTGGCGAGGTCGGCGCGGATGAGGACCTCGGTGGCGCGAGCGCGTTCCTCGGGGGTGACGCCGAGCTTGGCGAGGAGGTCGCGCGCGGCACGCTCGGCGATGTTCAGGTTGCCGTCGTCCAAGGCCATGCCGGCGGCGGGGAGGAGGCTGTCCCCGGCGGGTTGGGCGCGCAGGGGCGCCAGCGGCAGGAGGGCGAGCAGGAGGACCGCAGCCAGGCGGGGGTCGGGGCGGCGGCGGCGCAGGAGGAGCCACGCGGCCAGGCAGAGGACGAAGGCGGCGCAGGGGGCGCCGAAGGCCAGCTCGCCGAAGCGGAGGTAGGGGCCGGCGAAGGGGCGTTCGGTGAGGGGGAGGTAGGTGGGGGCGACGCCGGAGATGACGTCCCGCGTGAAGGCGGCGAGGCTCTCGACGGGGCGGCCGACGGCGTCGTAGGCGACGACGCTGCCGCGGTTGGCGGAGCGCGCCATGGGGACGCCCGTCTCGATGCAGCGGAGTGCGGCCTGGCGGGCGTGCTGGTCGGCCTCGGCGGAGCCGGCGTACCAGGCGTCGTTGCTGAGGTTGAGGAGGAGGCGGGCGCCATCGTTGACGGATTCGCGGGCGACGCCGGCGACGGTGTCCTCGAAGCAGATGAGAGGGCCGACGGTCAGGCCGGAGGGGAGGGTGAGAACCGTCACGTCGCGGCCGGGGACGTTGCTGAGACCGGTGGGGGCGAAGCGCTGGAGCCAGGGGAAGGTCTTGTCGAGGGGGATGTACTCGCCGAAGGGGACCAGGTGGCGCTTGCCGTAGACCTGGCCGAGGCCGGCGTCGGTGAAGAGGAGGGCGGCGTTGTACCAGCCGCCCTCGGGGGCGCGATGGATGCCGCCGAGCAGGAGCGGGGTCCCGGCCTCGGCGGCGAGACGGGTGAGGGCGGCCTTGGCGCCGACGGCGTCGGGGAAGGCGAACTCGAAGACGGCGCTCTCGGGCCAGAGCCAGAGGTCGGGGCGCAGGAGGGCGACGCTGCGGGCGCGGGTGAGGGTGTCGGGGCTCCAAAGCGGGGAGACGCGGCCCTCGGCGAAGACGCTGGGGACGTCGGTGGCCTCGGCGACGACGGAGGCGCGGGGGGCGTCGCGGAGCAGGGCGTCGTAGGCGGCGATGCGGTGGGTGCCCCAGAGGAAGGCGGCAAGGAGGGGGACGAAGGGGAGGATGGTCTCGAGGGAGAGCAGGGCGCGACCACGGAAGTCGGCGGGGCCGGTGTGGGTGACGGCGCCCCAGAGGCGTTCGCAGAGGGTGGCGACGGCGCCGTTGACGGCGACGACGAGGGCGGAGGCGAGGGCGGCGCCGCCGAGCGCGGCCACCTGCGCCATCGGGAGCCATGCGGGGACGGCCAGGGCCAGGCCCAGCGGGTTCCAGGCGAAGCCCGTGAAGAGGTGGGAACGGAGGCACTCCAGGCCGGCCCAGAGCGCGGGCTCCAGCACGAGCGCCAGGGCGACGCGTCCCGGGCCGGGGGCGGCGGAGAGGCGCGCGCGGAGGGCGGCGGCCAGCCCCGCGAAGGCCGCGACGAAGAGGGCGAGCACGGCGCTCAGGCCCAGCAGGGCGGGGACGACGAGGAACCAAGGGCCATCGTTGTCGGTGAGGGAGAGCATCCACCAGAGCTGGCCCACCCAGGAGGCGAAGCCGGCGAGGCCGCCGAGCCAGAAGGCGCGGCGCGGGGGGGCGTGGCGCACCACGAGCAGGAGCGGCACCAGGGCGAACCAGACGTTGCCGGTCTGCCCGAAGGGGGGCCACAGCGAGACCAGCAGGGCGGCGGCGAAGAGGGCGGCGGCGGATTGCAGGAGAGTCATCTTCATGGGGAGGTCCTCTCGGCAAGGGTGAGGGTGGTGTGGCCTTGGCCGAAGTCGGGGAAGACGGCCAAGTCGCGGCCATAGGCGGCACGGAGCGCGGCCAGGCGCTCGGCGCGGTCGGGCGCGGGGGTCAAGTCGGGGAAGCGGAGGGCGTAGGTGTAGCCGCTCCAGGCGGCGAGGGGCGCGGCGGCGGGGTCAAGGGGCTGCGGCTTGGAGAAGGGCCCCATCTCCAGTCCGCGCGGGACGTCGAGCCCGGCCTCGACGGCGAGGTAGGCGTCCTGCGTCCAGAGGACGTCCGTGCCGAGGCGGTCGGCGGCGGCGCGGGCCTCGGCGGCGGCGCGGCGCAGGAGCAGGAGGTCGGGCTCGGCCTTCAGGCGCGGCCACAGGCGGTCCTGCCCGTTGGAGACCCAGGCCTCGGCGAGGGGCGAGCCGCAGACGGCGAGGGCGAGCGCGGCGGGGACCAAGGCTTTGGCGAAGGCGGCGCGGAGGCTGTCGAAGGGGAGGCGCGCGAAGGCCTCGGCCGCGACCATCGCCAAGGGCAGGAGCGCGGGGACGAGGTAGTCGTCGTAGGGCACGGGGGCGAGGAGGTGGACGGCGGCGAGGGCAACGGCGCAGAGGAGCCACAGGCGCGGCAGGGGCGCGCGGTCGCGCGGCGGGATGCGGAGGCTCGGCTTGCCGGTGAGCGCGAGCCAGGCGGTCAGGACGCAGGCGACGGTCAGGATGGGGTTGAAGCGCACCGCCCGCGCCAGGCACCCCAGCACGCCGAGCGCACCCATCGGCGCCCGCGCGGCATGGAAGGCCTGCGCCTCGAGGAAGCTCCCCGGCCACAGCAGGAGCCAGGGGCCGAAGACCACGGCCAGCCCGACCGCGCCGCCGACGCCGAACCAAAGCCACGCCAAGCGCCCGGCCCAGTCGCGCCGCGCGAGGAGCCACAGGCCGACCACCGGTAGGAGGATGCCCATCGAGAGCCGCGTCCCGGCCAGGAGCGCGAGGAGCAGCCCCGCGCCGGCCAGGCGCCAGGCGGCCGCGCCGCCCTGCGCGCCAATCAGCCGCAACGCCACGGCCAGCCCCAGCGCGCACAGGGCGTAGGCCTTGGGGATGCAGGTGAAGTAGGTGAACCACAGCGAGAGCCCCAGGAAGACCCAGAGCGCCAGGCGCGCCGTCCGGCGTTCGTCCTCGCGGCGCAGGCAGGAGGCGACGGCCCCGCCGGCCACGGCAATCGCCGCGAAGCCCAGGGCGGCGGTGAGGAGACGCCCGCCCAACACGCCGAAGGGCGACCACAGCCAGCCGAGGAGCGCGTAGGCGAAGGGCATCACGGGCCCCTGCGTGAAGAAGAAGTCGCGGTGCGGAAAGTCGCCGGCCATCACGTGGCGCGCCGCGAGGAGGTACCACCCCTCGTCTTGGTTCAGGGGGCCGAGCAGGGCGTTGGCCAGGAAGCAGAGGGCCGTGAGGGCGATGGCCGCCAGCCCCCACCGCCGCAGGGCGCGCGCGGAGTCCTCAGCGCCCATAGGGCTCCCCCTTGGCGTTCGCCCAGAACTGGCCCCAGCGGAAGCGCGCCACGCGCCAGAGGTAGGCCGGGAGGTCGGGGATCATCTCCTTCGCGATGAGGAGGATGTTGCCGGCGGAGTAATCGCGGCGCGGGTGGCCGGCGTAATGGTGCATCGAGGGATGGCGGATGCGCTCGGGGCGGCGGGGCCAATACCACAGGTTCTCGCCCAGGTAGAAGGCCTCGGCGTAGGTCAGGGAGCGCGGGTCGCGCAGCCACTCGGCCTCGTCGTGCGTCTGCCAGTCGATGTTCCGCACGCCGCTGGCCGGGAGGATGGCGCGGTAGTAGTTGTCGAAGACGTGCGGGGCGGGGATGTCCGAGGGCATCAGGCGCCAGGCCGCGCGGCACCGGCCGTCCACCTCGTAGCGGTCCTGCAGCGACAGGACGTAGACACGCGGCGCGTCCTCGGCCCGCATGCTTTCCACCAGCGAGAGCGCGTAGGCGCTCATCCCGACCGCGAGGGTCAGCTTGCCGAGCGCGAAGAGGTAGGAGCTCGTGGCCAGGGTGGCCGTCACCGACACGCCCAACGCCCGCCCCACCAACGCCAGCGAGCGCCCCACCATCGCCCAAAGCCACCCCGCCACCGACGCCACGCACGTGAGCGGATAGAGCACGGTCCGCGCCAGGCGCCCCCCGCAACGGCACGCCGTGCCCCAATCGTAGGCCCGGTCGGCCAGCGCCGTACCGCCGCGCACCAGCGAGCGCCCCACGTCCGCCGAGCGGCTGACGTTGACGGTCATCGCGTTGAAGGCCACCAGCACCGGGAACATCCACAGGTGCGGCACGTAGCGCACGTAACCCACCATCTTCGTCGGCACGCAGAACGACGTCAGCAGGATCGCCCCGATCAGCCACGGGGTCCCGCACCGCCGCGTGAGCAGCAGCATCACCAACGTCAGGCACATCACGATGCGGAAGCCCGTCCCCAGCCCGCCCACCTGGTCCAGGTGGTGGACCGGCCGGAAGGGCTTGCGCCCCAGCTTCCACTCATAGTAGCGGTGCGCCAGCCACTTCGAGAAGTAGGCGTTCACCACGCGCCCCACATAGCCCATCGCCCGCGCGTCGGCGTTCACCAGGCTGAAGTCCATCGTCATGCGCGGCGGGTCGCGCAGCTCCTCCTGGTCCAGGCGGTCGGCCCAAGCCTCGGGGTCGGCGGCCACGGCCTGCGCGTCCCACGGCTCGGGCTCGCGGCGCGGGGCGGGCCGGCGCTCCCCGCGCAGGATGGCCTGCCACTCGGCCGCCTGCCCGGCGCGCGCCTCGCGGAACTCCTGCGAGAAGGACTGCTCGGGGTAGAAGGGCCCGCCGCGGTTCACCCAGTTCGTCAGGTAGGGCGACACGCCGGCGGCGACCGCGGCGGAGAAGCCCAGCGCGTTCGCCACCACCCATTTCCAGAACATCCACGTGCGCCGGTGGCGCACCGCCCCCCACAGCACCGGCAGCGTGAAGAGCGCCCCCGAGAGCACCAGGTTGACCACGCCGGTGAACTTCAGGTTGCACCCCAGGATCGGCGCCAGGGCCACGTAGGTCAGCCACTGCGAGCGCCCCGTCTTCCGGTAGGCGCACGCGGCCAGCAGGTAGACCATCAGCAGCGCGTAGAGCGAGCCGTCCTGCGCGAAGGCGAAGACGCTCGCGGCCACGCCCGGCGAAAGGAGCGTCAGCGAGGCGAAGAACCACCGCTTCCACCGCCCGCCCCCGAAGAGCAGCGGCGTCACCCGCCACGACACCGCCCCCAGCGTCACCGCCGTGATGAGGATCAGCGTGTCGCCCGACTCCAGGTTGCCCGTCAGGGCGGCGGTCACGGCCCCCCACACCCAGCCGGCGCGCGGCAGGTAGGCCACGTGGTAGGAATTGAAGGTCGCGGGGTCGGCGCCCGTCGCCGCCAGCATCGTCCCGCGCGTCGCGTCGAAGACGGGGTTCCACCCCTCCAGCAGCAGGCTCGACCCCATCAGATGGTAGGCCTGCGCGTCCCACCACGAGAAGAGCACGAACGCCTGGTCCACCAGGAAGACCGCCAGCGTCGCCAGGGCCAGCCAGCCCACGCGCTTGGCGCCGTCGCGCCACGTGCCGCCGCCCACCAGCGCCAGCCCCGCCGCGCCGAGGAAGCCCAAGGCCCCCCACCACCCCGTCACGGGCACGCCCACCAGGAAGCCCAGCGCCGCGAGGAGCACCGTCAGCGTCGGGAAGGCCAACAGCGCGGCCGGCAGCGGGAAGAGGTTCCGCCCCATCACCCGCGCCCAGAAGCCCGGCGCGGCGGACAGACGCCCCCCCGGCCGCCCGCGGAGCAACCGCTTGGGGCCCATGAACCGACGCAACAACCTGGGGTGCCTGCCCATCACGCAAAAAGCCGCCCGCGCCTCCCGGCGGGGCGGCCGAAGAGCTTTGCCTTACTTCGCGGGCGGCGGCGCCGCGAACTCAGGGAAGAGCGGGCTGGCGACCTGCTGGGCCTTGACCTGCTCCGTGAACCAAGCGCGCAGGGCGTCCGTCCGGCGCTGGCCCTGCAGGCCCTCACGGATCTGCTCGGCGTCCGCCTGCGGCACCGGCACCACCAGCGCGGCGAGCGTCAGCATCGCGGGCTTGTCCTCCGTCTTCAGGAGGATGTGGCTGGCCTGGACGGTCCCGGCCGCGTCGTCGCGCTGGGTCACCTTCACGATGTGCCAGCCGAAGGGCGTCTTGAAGACGGGGCTCACCTCGCCGACCGGCAGGGAGAAGGCGACGTCCTCAAACTCCTTCACCATCATCCCGCGGCCGAACTGGCCCAGGTCGCCGCCGGCGCGCGCGCCGCTCGGGCAGTCGGAGAATTCCTTCGCCAAGGCGGCGAAGTCCTCGCCCTTCACGATACGCTCGCGGATGCCCTCGAGCTTGGCCTTCTGGGCCTCGCCGTTCGGGTCGGCCTCCGCGGGCGTGCGGGCCGTGACCTTGAACATCGCCAGCGCGCCGGGCAGGTCCAACACGGGCGTCGTGCCGCCCGCCTGCGCGGCCTGGATGGCCGTCGCCGCGGCCGGCGGGAAGTTGCGCGCCAGCTCGGATTCGGGCAGGGTCACGGGGTCCTTGATCGCCGAATTGGCCTTCGCCAAGTCCTCGAAGGTCGCCGTGCCGTCGGCCAGCTGCTTGGCGTAGCCGTCCATGGCCTCACGCGCCAGCTTGGCCTCGGCCGCCAGCTTCTCGAGCTCGGCCTTCACCTCGTCGTCGGCGACCTTGACGTCCTTCAGCACCACGTCGTCGAAGAACTTCTGGGCCAGGATGCTCTGGTCGATCAGCTGCTGGGTGCGCTCCTTGCCGTAGGGCGACTCCGCCAGCAGGGTCTCGACCGTCTGGCCGGTCTGGGCTTGCAGGTCGGCGGCGAACTTGGTGCGCGCGGCCTCGTCGATTGTCACGCCGGCGGCCTTCGCGGCGTTCGCGATCAGGTTCGACTCGATGAAGGCCTGGACCTGACGCATCCGCACGTTCTGCTCGAACGCCTCGCGCATCTGGGCCGGGATGGCCATGCCCGAGGCCTTCTCGTAGGCGGCGGTCTCGTCGGCCACGCGCTGCTTCAGCTCGCCCCAGGTCAACGTCTTGTCGCCGACCTTGGCCACCATGTCCTCATCCTTCGGGGGCGGCGGCAACGCCACCACGTCGCTCTCAACCCCCTTAGGTGCGGGCTGGGCGTCCCCGCCCGCGGCGATCGCAAAGGAAGCCGAGACCGCCAAGAGCGCCACGGCGATTCCGCCAAACATCAAACGTTGCTTCATCATCTGTCCTCTATGAGATGTTCACGATTTCCCCCATGATAGCACATCCGAATCCCCGAAAACAAACCCAATCGCGCCGAAGCGCCCCCGCCTGTACGGCACGACGCAGGGGGCCCCATTCCAAATAAGTCTAGATGATTTTCCGAAACCCTTAAGGGTTTGACCCAAAACCCTTAGGGTTTTGACCCGAACCCCTTAGGGTTTCGCCTCCGACCCTTTAGGGTTTCATCTCCGAATCTTCTGTGGCACCTGCCCGGGAAACGCACGTGGCTCACCGCGACAGCCAAGCCTCCAAGCCTCCAAACTTCCAAGCCTCCATTCGGCCCTTTAGGGTTTGGCGGGGGAGGCGAGGCGGGCGGCGAGGGCGCGGGCCAGGGCGAGCGCGTCGGAAACGGGGGGGAGGGGCAGGTCGGTGGCCAGGGCGACGGGGGCGTCGGCGCGGCCGTGCGTGCCGCGGACGCGGGTGACGTCGGCGCCGCTGTGGAAGGGGTTGACGCCGAAGAAGAGCTCACAGGGGTCGAAGCCGGGTTTGTTGTGGATGTCGACGTGCGTGGCGTAGTCGGGGGCCTCGCGCGGGTCGTCCCACCACGGCCAGGCGAACCAGCAGCCGGGCTTGGCGACGAGCTCCAGGTCGGCGCCGGCGACGCCCTCGCGGACGGCCTCGACCTCGGGGAGGTCGGCGAGGACGCGGCGGGCCTCTTCCTTGGCCGCGGGGTCGGCGCAGTAGACGGGGGCGACCTGGTGGTCGCAGAGCGCGAGGGCGCGGGTCCGGTAGAGGTCGGGGTAGCGCATGGCGCGGACGGGGCGCGTGGCGAAGAGGCCGGCGCGGCGGAGGGCGCGGTTGGGGAAGGCGACCGTGCCGGTGACGTCGGTGATGGCGTAGTCGCCCACGATGAGCAGGGCGTAGCCCTGGGCGCGGGCCGCGGCGGCCACCGTCTCGACCTGCGCGACGAGCTCGCGGACGGAGGCGGCGACGGCGGGGTGGCGCGTGCCGTGGCGCTGCAGCTGGTAGTCGAGGGTGGGCAGGTAGGCGAAGATCAGCTCGGGCGCGTCGCCGCGGGCGAGGCGGGCGGCCAGGGCGCCGGCGATGCCGCGGCCGACCTTCGGGTGGGCCAGGGGGCCCCAGTAGCGCCAGAGCTTGACGGGGTTGTCGCAGCCGAGGACGCGGGCGGGCTTCTGGTAGGTGGCCATGATCATGCCGCCGCCGTGCGTGTGGATGGGCGCGGGCGAGGCGAGCTCCTCGACGTCCTCGCCCAGGGACTGCTGGAAGAAGTAGACCCCCACCCTGCCGCCCTTGGCGCGGAAGGGCTCCCACACGCGGGGGCCGCGCACCAGCCGCGCGGACTGGCACCAGAACTGGGTCTGGAAGGTGTCGCGCAGGTAGAGGCCGTTGGCGGGGATGCCGTGGCCGGCGGGCGGGAGCGCGGTGCGCAGCGTGGCCTGGGCCACGCAGGTGACGGC
>DVOR01000177.1 GCA_018713405.1 Candidatus Spyradenecus faecavium
TCACCGACCTTGCCAAGATGCGCGGCAAGCCCGTGGTGATCCTCATCGACGAGTACGACGCGCCCGTGGGCCACGCGCTGGCCGACATCCCGCTCGCCACGGCCATCCGCGGTGAACTCTCCGACTTCTACATCCAGATCAAGGAGTGTGCCTCCGACGTCCGTTTCCTGATGATGACCGGTGTCACGCGTTTCACCCAGCTCTCCGTCTTTTCGGCCCTCAACAACCTCAACGACCTGACGATGGACGCCCGCTACGCCACGCTCCTGGGCTACACCGAGGAGGAGCTGGACGCCAATTTCGACGAGCACCTGCGTGCCCACGCACAGGTCATGGGCCTCTCCTACGACGCCTATCGCGCCCAACTCCGCTGGTGGTACAACGGCTACCGCTTTGCCCCGGACACCGAGACGAAGGTCTACAACCCCGTCTCCATCGCCAAGACCCTCGGCCCGAAGCGTCCCCACTTCGCCCCCACGTGGTCGCGCACCGGCCGTTCCTCCGCGCTGATCAACTACCTCACCATGCACGACCTCGACAGCCGCGACTACGACAACGTCCGCGGCGTCACCGAGAGCGCCCTGGACGTCTGCCGCCTCGAGGCCCTCTCGCCCGTCTCCATGCTCTACCAGGGCGGCTACCTCACCATCAAGGACTGCGACGAAGGCCTCTTCACCCTCGGCGTCCCCAACGAGGAGGTCCGCCTCGACCTCAATTCCCTCCTCCTCCAATACGCCACCAAGCAGGCCGACGACGACTACCGCGACGCCACCTGCTTCGCCCTGATGGAGGCGGACTTCGACACCTTCTTCGCGCGTCTGCGTGCCCTTTACGCCCACCTCCCCTACGGCTCCACCGAGGCCAAGGTCCCCGAGGCCGCCTACCAGCGCATCCTCTACGTCCTCCTCGCCTCCTGGCGCTTCTTCCGCGTCACCGCCGAGGACCGCCAAGCCCAAGGCCGCGCCGACCTCGTGGCCGAGTCTCGCCGCGCCGTCTACGTCTTCGAGCTCAAGATCAAAGGCACCGCGCAGGAGGCCCTCGCCCAAATCAAGGACCGCGGCTACGCCGAGCCCTATCGCGCCACGGGCAAACCCATCCACCTCATCGGCTTGGCCTTCGACCCCTCCAACCACTCCCTCTCAGAGGCACTCGTTGAAGACCTCGCCTAAATCCCCCGCCCACTGAGAGGCAAAACCAAGCCTCCAAACTGCCAAACTCCCAAGCTTCCGAATCGGCCCCGACGAGGGGTCGATTCTGCATAAGTGCTGATGAATTTCTGAAACCCTTAAGGGTGTGCCTCGAAACCCTTAGGGTTCCGACCCAAAACCCTTAGGGTTTCGCCTCAGACCCTTTAGGGTTTGGCGTGGGGGGACGGAGGGCATGGCGGCCATACCCGTATCGTTTTTTGTTGCCCAACCCCCATAGACTTTGCTAGAGTAAGGGGCGTTCTCACAGGCGTGGGAAAAGACTCGCACCTGTGTAGGCGACGTCCCGTGTATCCCCAACATGCCGGGACGGCGGGCGACGAAGGGCCACCTTCGCGCCCGCTTTTTGTTTTTCCAGCCGGTCTCCGCCTTTCCCAGGGGTGTCTTTTTGCCCCGTAAAAACGGCGCGTCTGGCATCCGAGGGGTGCGCGGGAGGCCTTTGTTGGGTTTTTGTGAGGATTTCGTCTGTTGCAACGGCAATGTGTTATTGAAAGTCTGCAAAAAAGTTGAAAAAAGTGCTTGCGCGGGAGGGGGGGCTTTGGTATCTTATGTCCTGTTTTCAGCGCCTTTAGCTCAATTGGATAGAGCATCTGACTACGGATCAGAAGGTTGGAGGTTCAAATCCTCCAAGGCGCGCCATCCTGAATGCGGGATTGAGCAGCCAGGTAGCTCGTCAGGCTCATAACCTGAAGGTCGCAGGTTCAAATCCTGCTCCCGCTACCAATTTCCAAGGGCCTCGGCATTGCCGAGGCTTTTTGTTTTGCCGTTTTGGGGAGAATCGCCGGTGCGTCAGCGGAAGTCGCGGAGGTGGGAGAGGAGGGCGGCGGCGGATTTGAGGAGGTGGGCGGGGTTGGCCAGGGCGCGGGCGGCGGCGTGGAGGAGGGGGCGCGGCTGGAGGTGCGCACGGTAGGCCTGGCTGACGAGGGCGTTGATCTGGGCGTGGGAAAGGGGGCAGCGCATGACGGGGGCGCGCATGTCGTAGGCGTCCCAGTCCTCGGTGAGGAGGTCGCCGGCGGCGCGGAGGTCGCGGAAGAGCGGCGTCCCGGGGTAGGGGACGAGCCAGGTGGCCTGGAGGGTGTGGGCGTGGCCGCGGCGGAGGAGCTCGCGGCCGAGGGCGACGGTGCGGCGGGCGTCCTCGAGGGTTTCCCAGGGATAGCCGAGCATGAGGGTGAGGTGGACGTGGAGCCCGGCCTGGGCGGCGTCGCGGGCGCCTTGGCGGATCTGCCCCACGTCGATGCCTTTGTTCAGGCGGTCGAGGGTGGCCTGGTTGGCGGATTCGAGGCCGAAGAGGACCATGCGGTAACCCGCGCGGCGCATGAGGCGGTAGTCCTCCAGGCGGAGCGTGCCGAAACGCTGGTTGCAGTCCAGGCGGAGGCGCCGGGCGTAGCCGCGCGAGAGGAGGCCCTCGCAGAAGGCGCGGAGCCAGTCGCCGACGGGCTGGCTGCCGGCGTCGTCCATGATCTCTCGGGCGCCGAGGTCGAGCAGGCCGCTGATCTCGTCGAGGACGTGCGCCACGGGGCGGGTGCGGCAGGTGGGGTAGAGCGCGGCCCAGGAGCAGAAGGCGCAGCGGGCGTACCAGCAGTCGCGGGCGGACATGAGGTAGGCGCCGGGGGTGCGCAGGAAGTTGCCGTTGCGCGTGGCGTAGTCGCGCCAGCGGGTGAGGGCGCGGTCGATCTGCGGGAGGGCGGCGAGGTCGACGGGGACGTCGCGGCCCTCGGCCCAGGAGAGGAGGGCGAAGTCGTAGTCCCCGCCCATGAGGGCGGCGTCGACGGGGGCGTTGCGGCGGGTCTCCTCGGGGAATGCGGTGACGTGGTCGCCGGCGATGAGGGCCTGGCAGCGGGGCAGGCGGCGCTTGAGCTCGCGGACCCAGGCCCAGTGGAACTTGACGACGGGGGTCTTGGTCTCGAGGAAGACGGCGTCGGGGCCCCAAGCCTCGAGTTCGCGCCAGCAGGCCTCGGGCGTCAGGCCGCGGGCGATGCCGTCGAGCCAGAGCACGTCGTGGCCGTGGGCGCGCAGGAGGGTGGCGGCGGAGGCGGGGACGACGGGGTAGATGGCCGTGGGGCGGTGGAACCACTGGAACTGCCGGTTTTGGCTGAGCAGCGGCGTGCCTTTGGGCGAGGGGATCGGCGGATAGCAGATGGCGATGCGCATGGGGTGGAGGGAAGTTTGGAGGCTTGGAGGTTTGGAGGCTTGGCAATCCCCGTCACCGCCCCTGCGGGGCAGGCGGGGCCGACGGTGCGGTGGCGCGGCGGCTTGCCCTTGGTTGTCGCCCCGCAGGGGCGCGCCAAGCCTCCAAGCCTCCAACCTTCCAAGCTTCCCCGCTCAGCCGTTCACGGCTGAGCGGGCGGCGGCGAGGAGGCGCTCGAGGGCGGGCTGGGTCTTGGCCTCGGCGGCGATGCGCAGGAGAGGCTCGGTGTTGGAGGGGCGGACGCCCAGCCAGGCATCGGCCCAGTCCAAGCGGACGCCGTCGTAGTCGATGCGGCGCTCGGGCGGGCCCATGAGGGCTGTGACGGCGGCCTCGACGCGGGCGACGGCGGCGGAGCGGTCGGCGACGTCGGGGATGTTGACCTCGCCGGAGGAGACGTAGCGGCCGACGATGGGGCCGATGAGGTCGCGCAGGGTGCGGCCCTCGCGCTTGGCGCGGGCCAGGACGCCGAGGACGATGAGGGCGGCGTAGAGGCCGCTGTCGCTCCAGTGGAAGTCGCGGAAGTAGTAGTGGCCGGCGACCTCGCCGCCGCAGAGGCCGTTGAGGTCGCGGAGGGCGGTCTTGGCGAAGGCGGCGCCGACCTTGACCATGTGGGGCTCGAAGCCGCGCTCGCGGAGGGCCTCGATGACGCCGCGGGAGGTGCGGACGTCGTGCACGACGGCGTTGGAGGCGTCGGGGCAGCGGGCGCGGAGCTCCTCGGCGATGAGGGGGATGAAGGCGTCCGGCGGGATGAAGGCGCCCTCGGCGTCGACGAAGCAGACGCGGTCGCCGTCGCCGTCGAAGAGGAGGCCGACGTCGGCGCGGTGGGCCTGGACGGAGCGGCGCAGCTGTGCGCGGTTGGCCTCCTTGAGCGGGTCGGGGCCGTGGCACGCGAAGCGCCCCGAGCAGCCCGCGTTCAGCGCCTCGCGGGCCTCCGGGAGGAGGGCCTTGCCGATGAGGCCGGTGGCGCCGTCGGAGAAGTCGACGGAGAAGTCGAGGCCGGAGAGATCGGGCTTGCGCGCGGCCATCCAGGCGACGTAGGCCTCGGTGAAGGCGCGTTCGCGCCGCGTGCCGGGGAACGCCGCCGGCGGGGGGAGCGCCCCGCCCTCGAGCAACGCCTCGACCTCGCGGAGGCCCTGCTCGTAGCCACAGGGGCGGGCGTCGGAGCGGCAGACCTTGAAGCCGTTGTACTCCGGCGGGTTGTGCGAGGCCGTCACCATCACGGAGGCGTCGTAGCCGCCCTCGGCGTTGGCGAAGTAGCACATCGGGGTGGTGCAACGCCCCATGTCGTCCACGTCGGCGCCGGCCTCAAGCAGGCCCCGGATGAGGGCCTCGGCCAACGCGGGGGAGGAGGCGCGGACGTCGCGCCCGACGACGACGCGCTTGGCGCGGAGCACCGTGGGCAGGCACCGGCCGATTCGGTAGGCCAGCTCGTCGGTGAGATCCTGCCCGTAGACGCCGCGGATGTCGTAGGCTTTGAAGGCTTTCATGGCGGACTCCTCATTCGACGTGGCAGAGCAGCCCCTTGAGGTAGAGCCCCTCGGGGAAGGTCAGCGCCTCGACGTGGTCGGGGGCCTGGCGGAGCTCGCGCAGGATGCGGACGTTGCGGCCCGCGTCGCGCGCGGCCTCGGCCACGACCATGCGGAAGGTGGCCGCGTCGATCGCGCCGGAGCAGGAGAAGGTGGCGAGCAGGCCGCCGGGGGCGAGGAGCTTCAGCCCCAGCAGGTTGATGTCCTTGTAGCCGCGCAGGGCCTTCTCGGCGAGCTTGCGGGTGTCGGCGAACTTCGGCGGGTCCAGCACCACGAGGTCGAAGTCGCGCGCGCGGTCGCGGAAGCCGCGCAGCTCCTGGAAGACGTTGCCCTGGATGAACTCGGCCTCGGGCAGGCCGTTGAGGGCCGTGTTGCGGCGGGCCTGCGCCAGCGCGGGGGCGGAGAGGTCGACGTGCGTGACGGCCTCGGCGCCGGCGGACTGCGCGGCCACGCCGAAGCCCCCCGTGTAGCAGAAGGTGTTGAGGACGCGGCGGCCCTTCGCGGCCTCGGCCACCAGGCGGCGGTTCTCGCGCTGGTCCAGGTAGAACCCCGTCTTGTGGCCCTCTCGGACGTCGACCTCGAAGCGGACGGGCCCCTCGTGGATGACGATGCGCTCGGGCGGCTCGGCGCCGGCGAGCAGGCCGCGTGCGGGTTCGAGTCCCTCATGCTTGCGCGCGTCGACGTCGCTGCGCTCGTAGAAGGAGGCCGCGCCGGTGAGGGCGAGGAGCGCCTCGACGATCTCGGCCTTGTGGCGCTCGGCGCCGACGGTGGCGAACTGGCCGACCAGGACGTCGCCGTAGCGGTCGACGGTCACGCCCGGCAGGCCGTCGGCCTCGGCGTTGACCAGGCGCAGGGCGTCGGTGTCGAACCGCTCGGCCATGCCCGCGCGCACGGCCAGGGCCGCGGCGAGGCGCGCGTGGAGGAAGTCGGCGTCGACCGCACCCTCGTCGAAGCGCCAGAGGCGGATTTGGATCTGCGAGGCGGGCGACCAGGCGCCCACGCCCAGCGGCGCGCCATCGGCGTCCGTCACGAGCACGTCCTCGCCCGGCTCGGGCTCGCGCGAGAGGGAGCCGATGGCGCCGGAGAAGATCCAGGGGTGGTGGCGGCGGGTGGCCTTGTCGCGGCCCGGACGGAGACGGACGATCTTCATGCGTCCCTCCCCAGGGCCTGCGCCTGCGCCCGGAAGAGCGCGGCGCAACCCTCCTTGGCCAGGGCGCGCAGGGCGTCCAGCTGGTCGTCGGTGAAGGGCTCGTGCTCGGCCGTGCCCTGCAGCTCCACGAAGCGGCCGTCGGAGGTCATGACGACGTTGAGGTCGACGTCCGCCGTGGAATCGTGCGCGTAGTCCAGGTCGAGGGTCGGCACGCCCGCGCAGACGCCCACGCTGATGGCCGCCACGCGGCGCAGGAGCGGGCTCTCGGCCAGCGCGCCGGAGGCGAGGAGCGAGGCGACCGCGTCCTCCAGCGCCACCATGCCGCCGGTGATGGAGGCGCAACGCGTGCCGCCGTCGGCCTGGAGCACGTCGCAGTCGACGGTGATGGTGCGCTCGCCCAGCTTCGCCAGGTCGACGCTCGCGCGCAGGGCGCGGCCGATGAGGCGGCCGATCTCCACGCCGCGGCCGTCCTGCCGCAGCTTCTTGATGTCGCGCTCCTTGCGCGTGAGGGTGGAGGAGGGGAGCATCGCGTACTCCGCCGTGACCCAGCCGCGGCCGGAGCCCTTGAGGAAGGGCGGCACCTTCTCCTCCACGCACGCGGTGCAGAGCACCCACGTGTCCCCTTGCTTGATGAGCACGGACCCTGCCGCGTGCTTCGTGAACTGCCTGATGATCTCGACGTTTCTCATGCCCCTTAGTATAGCAAATCGCCCGCCCCTCCCCCGCCCCGGGAAAAAGGGTCGGCTCCGCATAAGTCCACATCCTTTTCCGAAACCCTTAAGGGTTTGACCCAAAACCCTTAGGGTTTCACCTCAAAACCCTTAAGGTTTCGGGTTGGACCCCTTAGGGTTTCGGCGGGGGAGGCGGGGCGCGCGGAAAAGTTTGCAACGGGGGCGCGATTGTGTCATACTAAGGATGTTTTGCGAGACTTTCACGCAGAAAGGAAAAAGAGTCATGAAGAAGATGATCTACGGCGCGGCCGCCGCGCTCACCCTCCTGGCCACCGGTTGCACCGGGTCGTTCCAGCTCGTCCAGGGCGTCCACCGCTGGCACACGAACTTCGAGAGCCGCTGGACCAATGAGGTGTGCTACCTCGTGGCTTGCATCATCCCGATCTACGCCGCGGCCTACATCGTCGACACCGTCTTCCTCAACTCCGTCGAGTTCTGGATCGGCGAGAACCCCATCGAGGTCAAGACCGCCGACGCCACCCTCACCCGCACCGGCGCCGACACCGCCCTGGTCAAGGCCAACGCCACCGGCGAGACCTACACCCTCCGCCGCCTGGGCGACAACGCCTACACCGTCACCGACGCCCAGGGCAACGTGCTCCAGTGCGCCGTCGACGGCGACCTGCTGACCATGACGGCCGAGGACGGCACCGTCCGCACCGCCATCCTCTAAGAGGACGCGTTCGGGCCGGGTCACCCCCGGCCCTCCCCCAACGACACACAACACGAAAGGACTCCCATGAAGAAGGCTTCCCTCCTTACCCTCGCCGCGCTCACCCTCGGCCTCTCCACCGTCGGCTGCGTCGGCAAGAACAACGGCTTCGCGCTCTTCAACAAGATCTACGACTGGAACCTGACGGCCAGCGACAACGAGTGGGGCAACGAGCTCATCTTCGTGGGCCTCTGCATCATCCCGGTCTACCCGATCTGCCTCTTCGCCGACACCATCGTCTTCAACTCCATCGACTTCTGGACCGGCGAGAACCCGATCGTGGGCGTCGATTCCAACACCGGCAAGCACTACGCCATCGTCCCCAACGGCGACGGCACCGCCACCTTCACCTACGACGGCCAGGTCTGCCAGCTTGCCCGCACCGCCGACGGCGTGACCCTCTCCAAGGACGGCGTCCTCCTGGGCACCTACACCCTGGACGGCAACCTCGCCACCTTCACCGCCCCCGACGGCACCACCCGCTCCATGCTCCGCTGAGCCTGGGCGACCGACCGGCCGCCCCCGCGCGGGGCGGCCCTTTTTTGTTTGCCTTCCCCGCCATGAAATACGCCAACCGCAATGCCCTTGTCCTGGGCGCGGGCCGGAGCGGCGAGGCCGCCGCCAAGCTGATCCTGGAGACCGGCGGCCGCGCTGCCGTCGTCGACGAACGCTGGCCCGGCGACCGCCTGGTCGAGCTCGGCTCGCAGGGCATCCGCTGCCTCCGCGCCACCCGCGACTACCTGCCCGACGGCGCCTACGACCTCGTCGTCGCCTCGCCCTCCATCCCCCTGGGGCACCCGTGGCTCGAGGCGGCTCGGTCGCGCGGGCTCCACGCCATCTCCGAGCTGGAGCTGGGCGCGGCCGCGTGGCGGGGCGACGCCATCGCCGTCACCGGCTCCAAGGGCAAGAGCTCCGTGGTCAAGTGCCTGGTCGACGGGCTCCGCGCCGCGGGGCGCGACGCGTGCGACGCGGGCAACTATGGCACGCCGCTCTCGCAGCGCGCCTTGGAGCGGCCCGACCGCGGCGCCGGCGCCATCGCGGTGGTGGAGGCTTCCTCCTTCCAGCTGGAGCTGACGCAGGCCTTCGCGCCGCGCCTTGCGGCCATCCTCAACATCCAGGCCGACCACCTCGACCGCCACGGCACGATCGAGGCCTACGCGGCGGCGAAGTTCCGCCTCTTCCGGGCGCAACGCCCGCCCGAGGCCCGCGCCTTCCTGCCGTGCGGCTTGGCCGACGGCGGCGTCCCGCCCGGCGTGCCGCTTGCGCGCTTCGGGCTCGAGGCCGGGGCCGACTGGCGTTACGACGCGGCCGGGCTGGTTCGCCACGGCGACCTCGCCATCCCCGTCACCGGCTACTTCGCGAACCCCATCCTCGGCCCCGCCGCCGCGCTCGTCGCGGCCATGCTCACCCACTGCGGGCTCACGCCCGGCCAGGTCGAGGCGGCCTTCGCCGCGTTCCAACCGCTCCCGCACCGGATGCAGCGCGTGGGCGAGACCCCCGCCGGCGTGGCCTTCGTCGACGACTCCAAGGGCACCTCGCTGGCCGCCACGCAGGCCGCGCTCCGCATCGTGGGCCGCGGCGCCCGCCTCATCGCGGGCGGCCAGCTCAAGGAGCGCGACCTCGCCTTCCTGTTGCCCGACCTCCGCGCCCACGCCGTCAAGGCCTACCTCATCGGCGAGGCCGCCCCCGCCCTGCACGCGGCCTGGCGCGACGCGTTGCCCTGCGCCCTGTGCGGCGACCTGCCCACGGCCTTCCACGCCGCCTGCGACGAGGCCCGCCCGGGCGAGACGCTCCTGCTCTCGCCGGGGTGCGCCTCCTTCGACCAGTTCCCCGGCATGGCCGCCCGCGGCGACGCCTTCCAGATCCTCGCCCGCGCCGCCATCGCCGAGGCCGAGGCCGCCCGTCCCTGACCCGGGACGGGAAAATCGGGCGGACGCGAAAAAAGGGCTTGCAATGGGTTCCGTGGGTGTGCTATAGTATGTCCCGTTTTGAGTTCGTTGCCTCATGGTGTAACGGTAGCACAACTGACTCTGGATCAGTTTGTCAAGGTTCGAATCCTTGTGAGGCAACCAGTTTGGATGGATTGTGGGGGCGCCCGCAATCCTTTTTTTGCACAAGGGAGGTGCGGCAGTGACTGAGAGCCTTTTGGAGATCCTGCGCAGCAACGCGAAGGAGTCGCCCGAGACCATGGCCAAGCTGTTGGGCGTGGCGCCGGAGGCGGTCGAGGCGGAGATCGCGCGGCTGGAGCGCGAGGGGGTCATCCGCGGCTGGCAGGCGATCGTGAACGACGACCTGCTGCCCAAGGGCCACGTGACGGCCGTGATCGAGGTGCGCGTGACGCCGGAGCGCGAGGGCGGGTTCAACCGCATCGCCGAGCAGGTGAGCCGCTTCGAGGAGGTCAACGCCGTGTACCTGATGAGCGGCGGCTACGACCTGTTGCTCTTCGTGGAGGGCGAGAGCCTGCTCTCGGTGGCGCGCTTCGTGAGCGAGAAGCTGGCCACCATCCACGGCGTGCTCTCCACCGCAACCCATTTCAAGCTGAAGACCTACAAGCAGAGCGGCGTGCTGATGGCCACGCCCGGCGACGACGGTCGATTGGCGGTGTCGCCGTGAGCCTGGGCAGGGAACGTCTCGCGAAGCACATCGTGGGGCTGCCGAAGAGCGGCATCCGCGAGTTCTTCGACATCGTCAGCACCCGCCAAGGGGTCATCTCCCTGGCCATCGGCGAGCCTGACTTCGACACGCCCTGGCATATCCGCGAGGCCGCCATCGCCTCGCTCGAGCAGGGCAAGACCCACTACACCGGCAACGCCGGCCTGATGGAGCTGCGCCGCGCCATCGCCGATTACGTCCGCGACCGCTTCGGCGGCGACTACGACCCCGCGCACGAGGTGCTCGTGACGGTCGGCGCCTCCGAGGGGCTGGACATCTCCCTGCGGGCCTTGCTGAACCCCGGCGACGAGGTGCTCTACCACGAGCCGTGCTTCGTGAGCTACGGGCCCGAGATCGCGATGGCCCACGGCGTGCCCGTGCCGGTGGAGACCCATGTGAAGGACAACTTCCGTCTCTCCGTCGAGGCGCTGGAGGCCAAGGTCACGCCCCGCACGCGGGCGCTGGTGGTGAACTTCCCCAACAACCCCACGGGCGCGGTGCTCGAGCGCGAGGACGTGCAGGCCATCGCCGACTTCGTGGTGCGCCACGACCTCATCCTCATCTCCGACGAGATCTACGCCGAGCTGACCTGGGGCGGCAAGCGCCACGTGAGCTTCGCCTCGGTGCCGGGCCTCAAGGAGCGCCTGGTGTTGCTCCACGGCTACTCCAAGGCCTGGGCGATGACCGGCTTCCGCATGGCCTACGTCTGCGCCCCCGCGTGGATGATGGACACCATCCTGAAGATCCACCAGTACCAGATCATGTGCGCGCCCACGGCCTCGCAGTGCGCCTCGCTCGAGGCGATGCGCCAGCCCGCCGAGGACATGGCGCCCATGCTCCGGGCCTACGAGATGCGCCGCAACTTCCTGCGCGCCTCCTTTGCCGAGGCCGGCATTCCGATGCACAACCCCGCCGGTGCCTTCTACGCCTTCCCGCAGATTGCCAAGTTCGGCCTCTCGGCCCGCGAGTTCGCCGTGCGCCTGCTCGACGCCGAGAACGTCGCGGTCGTCCCCGGCACGGCCTTCGGCGCGTGCGGCGAGGGCTTCGTGCGCTGCTCCTACGCCACGGGCATCGAGCAGCTCAAGGAGGCCGCCGCCCGCATCGCCCGTTTCGTCAAGACCCTGTGAGGACCCCATGCGCCCCGACACGCCCAACAAGCCCAAGATCGCCATCGTCTCGCGCGACGAGGAGGGACTCAGCCTGCAGGACTTCCTGGCCGGCCGCCTGAAGACCACCAAGCGCGCCGCCAAGGCGATGATAGACGCCCGCGTCGTCTGGGTCAACCGCAAGCTCGTCTGGATCGCCCGCCACACCCTCAAGCCCGGCGACAAGGTCGCCTTCGTCGTCAAGGCCGGCACCGGCGCCAAGCAGAGCAAGGAGGGCGACCGCGCCCCGCACATCCGCGTCCTCTGGCAGGACAGCCGCTACCTGGCCGTCGACAAGCCCGCCGGCATCCTCACCCAGGGCCGCGACTCCGCCGAGGAGCTCCTCCGCAGGCAGGAGGGCAACCCCGCCATCGCCGCCGTCCACCGCCTGGACCGCGAGACCAGCGGCGTGCTCCTCTTCGCCAAGGACGCCGAGGCCCTCGAGGCCGCCATCGCCATGTTCCGCACGCACCGCGTGGTCAAGCACTACGCCGCCATCGTCGCGGGCCGCTTCGAGCGCGAGATGAGCACCCTCACCGAGACGCTCGACGGCGAGCGCGCCGTCACCCACCTCAAGCGCCTGCGCGCCACCCCCGACGCCACCTTCCTCGCCGTCCGCATCGAGACGGGGCGCACCCACCAGATCCGCCGCCACCTGGCCGGCGTCCGCCACCCCATCATCGGCGACCGCCAGTACGGCGTCAAGCAGGCCAACGACCCGCGCCTCCTCTCCGTCACCCGGCAGATGCTCCACGCCCAGGAGCTGGAGCTCCCCAACCCCCTCACGCCCGGCGAACACATCCGCGCCCACGCCCCGCTCCCCGCGGACTTCCGCGCCGCCCTCAAGCTCTTCTCCCTCGGCAAACGCTGAGGCCCCCCGGGGCGGGCCCGGCGAAGAAAATCCGCCGACCTGAGGTTCTTCGTCAAAGAGAGTGGGTGGGAAGTGGAAGACGGGGTGGATATGGTAGAGTGTATGCATGAAAAAGGATTGGCAAACCACACAGGGCGCTCGTTCGCTTGAGGAACATTATGCGCGGTTGCTTGGCATTGAGGCGCCGTGGCTGGTCACGCGGGTAGAAGCGGCGCCAGGTCTCGAGCAGATAGATGTTTGGGTGGAGCATGCGCCGGATGTGGCGTTGACATGCCCGATTTGCGGCGCGACCGCGCCTGGATATGATAGGTCCAGTGAGCGCGTGTGGCGGCATTTGGATGTTTGCTTGATTCCGCTGTTCGTCCATTGCAGGTTGCCGCGATGCCGCTGCCCGCAACATGGGGTGCGGCGACTGCGCGCACCTTGGGAGGGGGGCTGTCCGCATTTCACGGAGGGGTTTTCGCACCATGCGATCGAGGTTTTGCAGGAGACCATGAATCTGTCGAGCGCCTGCAGATTGTTGGGCATCAGCTGGAAACAGGGATGTCGTCTTCGGGAATGGGCCGTCCGTGTGGCATTGAAGCGGCGCGAGACAAAACCTGACACGCATATTCTGCTGGGGGTTGACGAAAAGGCCTTCGGGAAGGGGGTGGATTTTGCCACGATCGTTTACTCCCATACGACGCGCAGCGTCCTTGAGGTCGTCCCGGGGCGCTCCGCCGAGGCCGCCGCACATGCCCTGAGCCAAGCCATCCCGGAGCCTCTCCGGGACAAGGTCCAAGGCATCTCCATGGATTTCTCGACGGCCTACGCAAAGGCGGCCTCCGAAGTCTTCCCCCAGGCCCATCAAGTGGTGGACAGATTCCATGCCGCAGCCCTACTGAGCACCGCCGTGGACGAGGTCCGTCGCCAGAGTATGAAGAGGCCGGATTGCCCTCCGTCCCTGAAGAACACGCGCCTGCTTTGGCTCAAAAATCTCCGCAACCTAAGCGAGGAGGAGATCGCCCGCTTTGATCGACTGATTGAGCTGGACCTCCCTGTCTGCGAGGCCTGGCATGTCAAATACGCCTTCCGCTTTTTCTACGAACAACCCTCCCGGGTCGAGGCCATGAAATACTTTTGGGTCTGGTTCGATTGGGCCACCCGGGCCCGACTCAAGCCCCTCATCAGGGTCGCGAAGACCTTCTGGCACAACATTGTCCGCCTCGCCAATTACCATCGGTTCGGCGGCCTGACCAATGCGCGGGCCGAAGGCTTCAACTCAAAGATCCAATCCATCAAATCCGTTGCCCGCGGCTTCCGCAATTTCGCCAACTACCGCTTTGCCATCCTCTTCCACTGCTCCCGTCTTCCACTTCCCACCCACTCTCTTTGACGAAGAACC
>DVOR01000178.1 GCA_018713405.1 Candidatus Spyradenecus faecavium
CGAGGTCTACTCCAACACCGGCGGGCAGGCCTCCAAGTCCACGCCCATCGGCGCCGTCGCCAAGTTCGCCGCCGCCGGCAAGCCGCAGATGAAGAAGGACCTCGCCGCCATCTCCATGACCTACAAGAACATCTATGTCGCGCAGATCTCGATGGGCATGAACCCCGAGGCCGCCGTCAAGGCGTTCAAGGAAGCCGAGGAGTACGACGGCCCCGCCCTCATCATCGCCTACGCCCACTGCATCGCGCACGGCATCAACCTGGCCACCGGCCTGGAGCACCAGAAGATGGCTGTCGAAACCGGCCACTTCCCCCTGTTCCGCTACAACCCGGACCTCGCCAAGCAGGGCAAGAACCCGCTCACCCTCGACTCCAAGGCGCCCACGAAGAAGTTCTCCGAGGCTCAGGCCCCCACCGAGAACCGCTTCAAGCAGCTCGCCAAGATGGACCCCGAAGAGGCCAAGCTCCTCTTCGCCGAGGCCGACGCGTTCTACTCCCGCAAGTACGAGTACCTCCAGGCCCTCGCCGCCCTCAACGTCTACTAAGACGCACCCAGGCGACAAGCCCCAAAAAGGCCCCGGCTCCCGCCGGGGCCTTTTTCACTCCCCCCCACGTACGGGCCATTCGCAATAAGTCCACATCTTTTCCAGAAACCCTTAAGGGTTTGCCTCGGAACCCTTAGGGTTTTGGGTCGAACCCTTTAGGGTTTCCACGCTTTCCCTCCTGCGTTCTGCGTGCGAGAGCACACCCCAATCTGCGCAATCTGCGATTTCCTTGCGTCGTGCCGGCCTCTGTGCGCCTCTCTCCTTCTTCGTGATGCGCTGCCCCAACTTTCCCGGGCGCCTCTGGGGACGGACGGACGGAAAAATGGTACACTAGCGTCATGAAAACGATTCAGGGCATTGTCTTTGATTTTGGCGGCGTGATCTCCCAGGCGCAGGACGCGGCCTTCTTCCCGGAGGTGCGCCGTCTGACCGGATGGTCGCGCGAAGAGGTGCTGGCCGGCTGGAAGGCCCACCGCCGCGCCCTCGACGCCGACGACGTGGACGCGCAGGGACTCTACCGCCTCATCGCGGCCGACCGAGGCGAAACCCTCCCGCAGGCGACGCTCGACGCCCTCAAGCAGCTGGACTACGACTCGTGGTCCGTGCCGAACCCCGAGACGCTCGCCTGGGCGCGTGAGCTGAAGGCCGCCGGTTTCCGCATCGGCATCCTCACGAACATGCCCACCGGCTTCATCCCGTGGTTCGACCGTTGCGCGCACGACTTCCGCGCCCTGGCCGACGCGGAGGTCATCTCCGGCGTGGAGCGCGTCACCAAGCCCAAGCCGGAAATCTACGCTCTCATGGCGCAGCGACTGGGCCTGCCCCCGGCCGCGCTCCTCTTCCTGGACGACACGCAGGCGAACGTCGACGCGGCCCGCGCCTGCGGCTGGCACGCCGAGCGCTTCCTCTCAGTGGCGCAGGCCAAGGCCGCGTTGGACGCGCTCCCGTGAACCGACGCCGCCGCACCCCGCGCCCGACCGGGCTGGACGCCCCCCTGCCGCCGCCGGAACCGGCGCCCGAGGCGGAGCCGTCCGCTCCGGCACCGCCCTTGCGGCTGGTGGCGCGCGCGGTGGCGGCGCTGTTCTTCCCGGCGTTGGCCTTCGGCGCGGCGGCGTGGCTCCTCCCCCACCTTCTCTCCCTGGACGCGACGGCCGCCTGCGCCCGCACCTGGGCCGGCTTCCGCGACGCCGCGTTTGCCCCGTTCCCCGGCGGCGCGTTGCGCTGGTGCGCCGACTGCCTCGCCGGCCACTGGCCGTGGCCGTGGCTCGACGGGACTGCCTTCCTGGCGCTCGGGGCCCTCTCCGTCGTGCTGGGGCGACTGACGCGTCTGCCGCTTTGGGCCGCGACGTTGCCCTTCGCGGCGACGCTGTGTTGCCTGGCGTGGCGCGGCGCGGCCGGGTGGCCCCCTTTGGGCGGCGCGGCCCCCTTCGCCCTGCTCTTGGGCTGGTGCGTCTGCCTGCTTGTGTTGGCCCTGGCGCGGGCCGTCGGCGGATGGTCCGCCCTCGCCGCGGCCGCGCTCTACCCCCTGGCCGGCGCGCCGGCCTTGCTCGCCGCGCTTGTCGCGTTGACCCTGCCGCGCCTTTCTTTGCCCTCGCGCCTGCTCTTCGCGGCGATCCTCTTCCTGCCGCTGGCATGGCGGCGTTTCGTCGCGGCGGACGCCGCGTGGGAGCCGTTGCTCCTCGCCAACGCCCCCTTCCTCGCCACGGACGCCGCCCAGGCCCTGAACCACGCCAACCTCCTCTGCCTGATTCTTGTGGCCGGGGCGGTCTGGTGGGCCTACCTGCCGCAGGGCGTGCTGCGCCTGCGCCTCGGCCTCTGGGTGCCGCCGCTCGCCTTCGCCGCCGCAATCGCCCTCTCCCCCGCCGCCGCCCGGGCCTGCCCCGCCCTCCCAGCCGCGTCAACCCACGAAACGGAGGCGCTCCCATGACCCTGCTCGCCGCCACCTGCCCCACCCCGCTCGGCCCCCTCCTGCTCGTTTCCGAGGCGGACGCGCTCATCGGCGCGTGGTTCGTCGGCCAACGCCACTTCGCGCCTGGGTTGCCGAGCGACCTGCCGGAAGGCGACACCGCCGCCCTCCGCGCCGCACGGGCATGGGTCGAGGCCTACTTCGCGGGCAAGCGGCCCGACCCCGCCGCCGTGCCCCTCGCCCCGCGCGGCACGCCCTTCCAACGCCGCGTCTGGGCGTTGCTCCGGGAAATCCCCTACGGCGCGACCGTGACCTACGGCGACCTGGCGCGGCGCCTCGGCTCCTCCGCGCGCGCCGTGGGCGGGGCCGTCGGCCGCAACCCCGTCTCCCTGATTGTGCCCTGCCACCGCGTGGTCGGGGCGGGCGGCGCACTCACGGGCTACGCCGGTGGGCTCGACCGCAAGACCGCGCTCCTGAGACTGGAGGGCATCCTGCCATGACCGTCGTCGAATACGGCGACGAGGCGACGGACTGGCTGCGGTCGCGCGACCCGGCCCTCGGGGCCGTCATCGACGCGGTGGGCCACATCCGGTGGGAGGTCGACCCCGACCTCTTCGCCGCGCTGACCCACCACATCGTGGGGCAGCAGATTTCCACCAAGGCCCAGGCCGCCATCTGGGCGCGTCTGCGCGAGGGCCTCGGCACGGTCGACGCGCCCCACGTGCTCGCCTGCGGACCGGATCGCCTGCGCGCCTTCGGCCTCAGCCAGCGCAAGGTCGACTACGTGCTCGACTTCGCCCGGCGCGTGCACGAGGGGTCGTTCGACCTCGAGGGCGTCGCGCGCCTGCCCGACGACGAGGCCATCGCGGCCCTCACCGCCCTGCACGGCGTGGGCGAATGGACCGCCGAGATGACCCTCCTCTTCACCCTGCAACGGCCCAACGTGCTGAGCTACAAGGACCTCGGCATCCAGCGCGGGCTCTGCCTGCTCCACCGTCACCGCCGCCTGACGCCCACCCTCTTCGCGCGGTACCGCCGCCGTTACGCCCCCTTCTGCAGCGTCGCCAGCCTCTACCTTTGGAAGGTCGCCGGCGGCGAAGTCCCCCTCCCGGGAAGAAAGGAAACGCCATGAGACTCCCCCTCGCCCTGTTGCTTTGTTTGGTCGCCCTCGCGCCGCTCCGCGCCGAGTTCTCCGGCGGCGCCCCCGCGCACCCGCTCTTCATCGCCGGCGGCGGCCACGTCGCCGAGCTCACGCCACAGGGCGAGACCCTCCGCAAGTGGCGCGTGGGCAACGTCAACGACGCCTGGCGCCTGCCCAACGGCAACGTGCTGGTCGCCGACGGCGCGGCCTGGGAGGCCACCCCCGACGGCAAGCGCGTGTGGGAGTACAAGGCCAAGGAGACCAAGGGCGGCGGCGTCTTCTCCTGCCAGCGCCTGCCCAACGGCAACACCCTCATCGCCGAGAACAGCACCGGACGCGTCTTCGAGCGCACGCCCGACGGCCGCGACCTCAACGTCATCCAGGTGCCGCTCAACGAGAAGGACCGCCACCAGACGCTCCGCATGGTGCGCCGCCTGCCCAACGGCGATACGCTGGTCTGCCGCTCCGGCGTCGGCATCGTCGAGCTCTACGGGCCGGACCTCAAGGTGAAGTGGAGCCAGCAGGTGAAGGGCCTCGCCTTCGCCGCCGTGCCGGACCCGGCGGGGAACGTCTACATCGCCCTCCTCGACCGCATCCAGCTCTGGTCGCCGGGGCACGAGCTGCTCTGGGAGTTCGTCGGCAAGGACTCCGGCCTCCCCATCAAGAACATGACGGGGATCCACCTGCTGCCCAACGGCAACCTCGTGGTCGGTTGCTACGCCTGCGGCCCGAGGGACGTCGGCGCCTTCGAGCTCACCCCGCGCAAGACCGTCCTGTGGCGTTACGCCACGCCCAAGCGCGGCCGCGACAGCCACATGGCCATCCAGCTCCTCGACCCCGCCATCGCCACACCCAATCGATAAGGAAGTTTGGAAGTTTGGAGGCTTGGTCCTTCCCCCGCCCAATCGTGCGCGACAGCGCACACCCAAACTTCCAAACATCCAAGCCTCCAAGCTTCTCCAATATGTATCCCATCCACGAGATCTTTGAGTCGCTCCAGGGCGAGGGCCGCCACTCCGGCCGACCCTGCCTCTTCATCCGTTTCGCGGGGTGCAACCTCGCCTGCCCGTGGTGCGACACCGACCACTCCCCGCGCCTGACGCTTTCCGCCGACGACCTCCTCGCGCAGGTCGAGGCCTGCGGCGCCAAGAGCGTCATCCTCACCGGCGGCGAGCCCCTCCTCCAGCCCCTCCTCCCCCTGGTGCGCGGCCTGCGCGAGCGGGGCATTTGGGTCGCCGTCGAGACCAACGCCACCATCGAGCCCGAGCCCGCCCTCCGCGCGGCCCTGAGCTACATCGCCACCAGCCCGAAGCTCGGCGCCCCCATCGCCCTCACCCGCGCCGACGAGGTCCGTCTGGTCGTCGCCGACGGCGTGGACGCGGCTTGGTGCGAGGCCGTCCGCGCGCGCCTCCCCGCCGCCGATTACTACCTCTCCCCCTGCGACGACGGCACGCGCCTCCGCGTCCGCGAGGCCATCACCCTCCTCGGCCGCCTCAACGCCGCCGACCCCACGCCCCCCTGGCGCCTCTCCCTCCAAACCCACAAGTTGGCGGACATCCCATGACCGAGAGCGAATCCACCTTCCAAGGCCGACGCGTCGTCACCCTCACCCCCGACGCCCCGCGCGGCGCCATCGTCTGGTTCCACGGCGGCGGCTGGGCCATCGAGCTCGGCGAGGACGCCATCGCCTGGGGGCGCGACCTCGCCGCCGCCACCGGACGCACCGTCCTCCTGCCCGACTACCCGCTCGACCCCTACCCCGCGCCCAACGCCTGGTGCACCGACTTCTGGCGGCACTGCGCCCACACCCTGCCCGGGCCGCTCGTCCTGGCGGGCGATTCCGCCGGCGCCCACCTCGCCCTCTGCGCCCTCCCCGCCGCGCGGCCCGACCGCGCCCTCTTCGTCTACGCCGTCACCACCCTGTTGCCCACGCGCGACTTCGGGTCGTGGCGCGCCTACGAAAAGGGTTGGGCCCTCTCCCCGCGCCTGATGGACTACTTCATCGACCGCTATTGCCCCGACCCCGCCGCCCGCTACGGCGCCTCGCCCCTCGAGCGACTCTCTGGCCTGCCCCCCACCCTCCTCATCACCGCCCAGGACGACATCCTCGCCGACCAGCAGACCGACCTCGCCCGCCGCTTCGGCGCCGAGCAGCGCGTCTACCCCGGTGCCCGCCACATCTTCCTCTCCCGCCCCGACGGTGCCCCCTTCCGCGCCCGCGCCCTCACCGACATCGCCGCCTGGCTGGACAAGGAGTGACCCCGATGCCCAAGCACATCGATTGGCGATGGGAACAGCTCGGGGACGAATTCCCCGGAAGCAAAAAGCGCATCTGCATCACCGGGGCGGAACAAGAACTGACCGGGCATATCGTCTTTCCCACCTGGCTCGAGGGCCTGCCCGTGACGGACATCGGCGACCGCGCCTTCGTGAATCAGCGGAAGCTCACCGCCGTCACCCTGCCGGAGGGTATCGAGCGCATCCATCCGGCCGCCTTCGACGCCTGTACCGCGTTGCGGAAGGTCCGCTTCCCCTCCACGCTGAAGCGGCTGGATGACTGTGCCTTCCGCGGGTGCATCGCCCTGCAGGAGGCGGACATCCACCACGTGGACGAGCTCTTCGGTGAGATTTTCCTCGGCTGTGCCTCACTGCGCCGCGTCCGCCTGTCGAAGCGCCTCACAAAAATCTCCGCGCGCACATTCAAGGGCTGCCAAGCCCTGGCCGACATCAACCTCCCGCCGCGTCTGACCGAGGTCTTCTGGGACGCCTTCGACGAGTGCCGCGCGCTCCCGCTGGCGTTGCGGGAGCCGCTCGCCGCCTTGGGCGCGGATTTGCGCGGATCCTGCGTGGGGCGGTGGGTCGACCGCAAGCAGGGCGTCGTCTGGCAGTATGTCGTCCGTGACGGGAAGGTTTGGCTCGGCGGGGGAACCGATGGGACGCCAGCGATCCTGGGCTCGGACAGTTCGGGCGACGTGACTTTGCCGAAGACAATCGATGGCCTCCCCGTCGTCGGGCTCTCGGATTACGCCTTCCTCAATTGCACCTCCCTCGTCTCGCTCCACGGCTCGCGACCGCTGCGCGGCATCGGTGATGCCGTCTTCAAGGGGTGCGTCAGACTCCGATCCGTCCTGCTGAACCTCGACGCGTGCGACTTCGCCGAGCGCGACAGGAATGAAGGGGGCACCTATACCGCAAACACGTCCTTCGACGGTTGCCAAGCGCTGGAGAGCGTCATCTTGGGCGGGACAGGGTGCACACGCATCTCCTTCGCCGGGTGCCGAAAACTGCGCACGGTCATCCTGCCGAAGGGCGCGCACACCCTGCCGGGCCACGCCTACAGCGGCTGCGAGAGCCTACGTAGAATCGTGCTCAACACCACCTCCTGCACCTTGGGGCCGTCGGCCTTCGAGGGTTGCGCCACGCTGCCGGACATCCACCTCCCGGAAAGCGTGACGTCGCTTCCCGCAGGCTTCTTCCAAGGATGTGCCTCTCTCAAGCGCCTCCGCCTGCCTTCGCGTCTGGAGGAAATCGGGGACGGCGCCTTCCAGGATTGCGCGTCCCTGGAGAAACTCACGCTCCCGGCCAGCCTCCGCCGCATCGGCGCTGGCGCCTTCAGCGGAAGCGCCCTCCGTAGCATCATGTTGCCGGACGCGCTCGAGTCCATCGACAGCGGCGCCTTCGCGAACACCAAGCTCACCCGCATCGCCCTGCCCAGCCTTCGCGGCCCGCGCGCGACGACCCTGCCGCCAAACCTCTTCAGGGACTGCTCGGCGCTCCGCTCCGTCACCCTCCCGCCGGACGTCCTCGCCATCGGGAACGGGTGCTTCGCGAACTGCCGCAACCTCAGCCGCATCAAGTTGCCGCCGACGCTCCAAGTCATCGGGGATGAGGCTTTCTTCTTCTGCGAGTGCCTCCCCGCGCTCCCGTTGCCAAAGACGCTCGGCCGCATCAGGGACCGCGCCTTCGCCTACTGCCTCCGCCTGCGCCGCCCACGCATCCCGAAGGGGTGCATCGTCGAGGACAAGGTTTTCCTTGGCCGCCGCATGGCCTACCGCCACGACTGCAAGACCAATCTGTATTGGCTCTGCGAGACCCTGCC
>DVOR01000027.1 GCA_018713405.1 Candidatus Spyradenecus faecavium
CATCGAGGACGGCACCTTCGCCCCGGCCGCCTACGACAAGGCCCGCCTCCGCGTCCAGGCCGTCGTCCAGGCCCCCTCCACCTCCGCCGTGCGCTACAGCCGCAACAAGCACAACGTCCCCGACGAATACCACGTCATCCTCACCGCCCGCCTCTACGTCTTCGACGCCAAGACCGGCGCCACCTACGTCAACGGCAAGCCCATCGCCGCCGTGGACTCCGCCCTCACCCGCGAGGACTATCAGACCGGCATCCAGGACGCCCTCCCCCGCGTCTCCCGCCGCCTGGCCCAGGTCATCCTCACCGAGCTCCATTCCCTCGACCTCCCCCAGGAGTGACCGCCCCGTGACCCTCCCCACGCTCGCCCCGACCGACGCCTGCACCGGCTGCTCCGCCTGCCGCGCGGCCTGCCCGCGCGATGCCATCGCGATGGCCGCCGACGGCGAGGGCTTCCTGCGGCCGAACGTGGACGCCGCCAAGTGCGTGGGTTGCCACGCCTGCGAACGCGCCTGCCCCGTCCTCGCGCCCGGCGCGGCCGACCCCGCGCCCACCTGCTTCGCCGCGCGGACCCGCGACGGGACGCTCCTGCGCGAGAGTTCCTCCGGCGCGCTCTTCACCGAGCTCGCGCGCCCCGTCCTGGCCGCGGGCGGCGTCGTCTTCGGGTGCGTCTGGGACCAAGGGACGCCCCTCACCGCCATCCACGCCGCCGCCGAGGACGCGGCCGGGTTGGCGGCCATGCGCGGCTCCAAGTACGTCCAGAGCGACCTGCGCGACACCTTCCGCGAGGCCCGCGCCGCGCTCCGCGCCGGCCGCCGCGTCCTCTACACCGGCACCCCCTGCCAAATCGCCGGGCTCCTCCGCTTCCTCGGCCGCCCCGACCCCAACCTCCTGGCGGTGGAGATCATCTGCCACGGCGTCCCCAGCCGAGCCGTCCTCAGCCGCTTCGCCCAGACCCTCGTCAAAGGCTCCGAACCCCCGCCGCGCGCCTTCTCCTTCCGCGACAAGACACTCGGTGCCTGGGCCAATCCGGCCCTTGGTTGGCGCCTGCCCGACGGTAGCCAAGCCGCTCAGCCCTTTTATGGCACCGATTACGGTCTGGCCTTCGCTTTCGCCGTCAGTTTCCGCACCTCTTGCTTTCGGTGTGTCGCGAAATCCGGCGCGAGTGGCGCGGATCTCACCATCGGCGACCTCTGGGGCGTCTCCGAGGCCTGCCCGCGGTTTGACGACGGCCTTGGCGTCTCCGTCATCGCGGCGCACACCGCTGTCGGTCGCACCGTACTCGATGCCATCGCCCCTCGCCTGGACGCCGTTTCGCTCGCATCCGAGGTCGCCCTCCGTGGCAATCCCCGTTATTTCAGTCCCGTCCCCGCGCATCGCCGCCGGGCCTGGTTCATGGCGCATTTCCAACGCGGCTCTTTCCACGCCGCGGTGAACTACGCTCTCGGCGGCCCTTGGCCTCGTCGTCTTGCCGCCCGCGCCTGGCGGGTGGCGCGGCGCGTCGTCGCCCGCTTCGTTCGTACACAAAATAGGGGGGGGTAAAGCGTTATGCATTCCCCATGAGGCCCTTCCCCCGCATTCAGGAGGAGGGATCCCATGGATTTGCGCTCGCTGCGTGACCATTGGTTCACCAAGCCGTTGTTTCTCGCCCTGCAGTGGATCGCCTGGCGTCCGTGCATCCGCGCGCTCCGATATACGTCCTATGACCGCTTCCGCATGAAGCGCGCGGCCTGGTTCCGCGGCGCACGCACGAAGGAGAACGCGACGGCGCGAATCGTGATGCAGTATCACGTGCTGGAGAAGGGGCTGACGATGCCCGCGCGGCGGAGCAACTTCGGGCACAAGGCCATCCTGGCGCTGGCCGCGGACTGCGAGGCCTACGTGCGCGACTTCGGCGAGACCCTGCAGGTCCTGCACGCGGTCGGGACGTTGCGCGCCTACGACGCGCTCCACGATGCCGCGGCGCGCGCCGAGGACCCCGCGTTCTGGGAGCCCTTCACGGCGGCGCTTGGGCGCCTGCCGACCGTGCCACCTGCCGTTGAGCCGCATACCACGCGCGAGGCCTTCTACGCCGCCAACAAGGCGGACTTCGCGACCTTCGCGCGCTCGCGCCACACCTTGCGGCACTATGCCGGCCCGCTTTCCATCGAGCGCATCCGCGCGGCGGCGGAATTGGCCTTCGAGACCGCGCCCTCGGCGTGCAATCGTCAGCATGTGCGCCTGCGGTGCATTGGCGACCACGACCTGCGCGACAAGATCCTGGCCCTGCAGGGCGGTGCGCGCGGCTTCGGCCACTTGGCCGACAAACTGCTCGTCATCACCGCCGACCTGGACGACACCGTCATGGCCGAGGAGCACAACGACGTCTACGTCGAGGGCGGCATCTTCCTGATGAACCTCTGCTACGCGCTCCACTACCACCGCATCGCCCACTGCGTCCTGAACTGGTTCTGCAACCGCGACGGCGACCAGACCCTGCGCGCCCTCGTGCCCTCCATCCGTGAGACCGAGGTGGTGGTGGCCTTCATCTCCTGCGGCGAGGCCCCGGAGGAGTTTGACGTCGCGGCCTCCCCGCGCCGCCCGTTCGACGAGGTCTACGCCGAAGTCTGATTGACGGTCGCACAATGCCGCCGCACCCGGCCCCGCCCGAGCAGGGTGGGGCCGACCGTTTCCCGGGCGGCGGTGGGGTGGGGGTCTGCGCGGGGGGCGGGGATTTGGTAGAATGGGGGCGGTTTTTTCATTTGGGAAGGAGCTCGGCATGGGCGGTTTCTTTGGCGTGGTGGCGAATGAGGGATGCGTCTCGGATGTGTTTTTCGGGACGGATTACCATTCCCACATGGGGACGGTGCGCGGCGGCATCGTGGTTTACGCGGGCAAGGCGTTCCATCGGTCGATCCACAACATCCGCAACACGCAGTTCCGCGCGCAGTTCGAGCGGGCGGCGACGCGCTTCGCGGGGCTGAACCCGAATTACGCGATCGGGGTGATCAGCGACCAGGACGACCAGCCGATCCTGGTGCGGTCGCACCTGGGGATGTTCGCGCTGGCGTTCGTGGGGCTGGTGACGAACCTGGACGAGATCGTGGAGGAGCTGGTGCGGGACCGGACGACCCATTTCTGCGAGCTGGGCAAGGACAGCACGATCAACACGCTGGAGGTGTTGGCGATGCTGATCAACACGCGGGATTCCTTCGAGGAGGGCCTGGCCTACGCGCAGAGCCGGGTGGAGGGCTCGTGCTCGCTGCTGCTGCTCTCCGAGCGCGGGGTGCTCTACGCGGCGCGGGACCGCTTTGGGCGGACGCCGATCGTGCTGGGCGAGAAGGAGGGGGGCGGCCGCGCGGTGACGATGGAGACGGCGGCCTTCCCGAACCTGGGCTACCGCCGGGTGCGGGACCTGAAGGCGGGTGAGATCGTGGCGATCTCGCTGGATGGGGTGGAGACGGTGCGCGAGGGCCGCGAGGAGTCGGCGATCTGCTCCTTCCTCTATGTGTACTATGGCTACCCCGCGAGCACGTACGAGGGCGTGGGCGTGGAGCGGACGCGCTACCGGAGCGGCGCCTTCCTGTCGCAGGCGGCGCCGGTGGAGGCCGACCATGTGGCGGGCATCCCCGATTCGGGCGTGGCGCACGCGCTGGGCTATGCCTTCAAGAGCGGCATCCGTTACGCGCGCCCCTTCGTGAAGTACACGCCCACGTGGCCGCGCAGCTTCATGCCGCCGGACCAGAGCCTGCGCCAGAAGATTGCGAACATGAAGCTGCTGCCGGTGCCCGAGCTGATCGAGGGCAAGCGCCTCATCTTCTGCGACGATTCCATCGTGCGCGGGACGCAGCTGCGCAACCAGGTGGGCCGCCTCTTCGACGCGGGCGCGAAGGAGATCCACGTGCGCATCGCCTGCCCGCCGCTGCTCTACAAATGCAAGTTCCTCACCTTCTCGCGCACCGAGAGCGTGATGGACCTGATCACCCGCCGCATCATCCTGGAGCTGGACGGCCCCGACGCGGACATCCGCGCCTACCGCGACCCCGACGGCGAGCCTTACAAGCGCATGGTCGAGGAGATCCGCCGCCGCCTGGGCATGACCAGCCTGGCCTTCCAGCGGGTGGAGGACGTGGAGAAGTCCATCGGCATCGGGCCGAAGATCTGCACCTACTGCTGGACGGGCAAGGACATCTCCCTCAACGGCCACGGCGGCTGCAAGGGCAACTGCGCCTGCTGCGGCGACAAGTGCGCGATGGAGAAGTGACGTGGCGCGGAGCCGGGTGCGCTTCATCGAGCGGCTGGAAAGCTTCGTCATCCCGCTCATCCAGCAGGAGGGCGCGGACCGCCAGGTGCGGGGCTTTTGGCCCAAGCTGCTGCTGGCCGTGCTGAAAGGCGTCTCGAAGATCTACGGCGCCGTCGTGCGCCTGCGGATGTGGTTCTTCCGCATCGGCGTCCTGCGCCGCTGGCCCCTGGGCTGCCAGGTGATCAGCGTCGGCAACGTGACGGCCGGCGGCACGGGCAAGACCCCCGTGGTGGAGATCTTCGCCCGCGAGCTGACGCGCCAGGGCCGCAAGGTCGCCATCCTTTCGCGCGGCTACCGCCGCAAGGAAAAGCCCTTCCTCCAGCGCCTCTTCAGCGACACCATCGACCCCCCGCTGGTGGTGAGCGACGGCCGCCGCGTCCTCCTCGACTCCGAGACCGGCGGCGACGAGCCCTATATGCTGGCCACCAACCTGCCCGGCGTGGTGGTGCTGGTCGACCGCAACCGCGTGAAGTCCGGCCGCTACGCCATCAAGAAGTTCAAGTGCGACACCCTCGTGCTCGACGACGGCTTCCAATACCAGCGCCTCAAGCACTCGCGCGACATCGTGCTGGTGGACAAGACCAACCCCTTCGGCAACGGCAACCTCCTGCCCCGCGGCGTCCTCCGCGAAGGCATCCAGAACCTCCGCCGCGCCGACTTCATCTTCATCACCAAGAGCGACGGCGACTCCGAGGCGCTCCGCGCCAAGATCCGCAAGCTGAACCACCACGCCGAGATCATCGAGTGCCGCCACGCCCCCAAGCGCCTGAAGAACGTCTACGGCAAGACCAACCGCGACCTCACCTGGCTCGCCGGCAAAAAGGTCCTCGCCCTCTCGGGCATCGCCGTGCCGCAGAGCTTCGAGGCCTTCCTGCGCGGCTACGGCGCCGAGCTCCTCGAATGCGTCCGCTACGCCGACCACCACCGCTACGCCACGCAGGAGATCATCAACGTCATCAACCGCGCCGCCGACCTGGGCTGCGACGCCGTCGTCACCACCGAGAAGGACGCCGTGCGCTTCCCGCGCCTGACCAACGTCGCCGTCCCCGTCTACTACCTCCGCATCGAGATCGAGATGCTCCGCGGCGCCGAGAACTTCCACGACGCGGTGGCGCACATCTGCTTCAAGCCCTTCGAGAGGCACCCCGATGCCGACCTGTGAAGGGGCGCGAACGCGCCCCGGAGAACGGAGAACAGAGAACGGAGAACGGAGCGCGCGGCAAGCGCGCGACGGGCGGAGCCCCAAGACCATGCCAAGCCTCCAAACCGCCAAGCGTCCAATGGAGCGTCCCGCGTGCGCCGGTACGCCCTTGGCCTGCTCCCCATCCGCGCCACCCGCGGTTGCATTCCGCGGAGCCTGTGGCAGCTTTCAAGGAAACACAGAAACGCAAGGGATGGGCACGGTAGTGAGGCGCAACGCGCCGAACGGTGAAGTGCCCAGGCCCTTGCGTTCCCTTTGTGTCTTCGTGGAAAACAGGAGGCGCGCGCCATGAGCGTGCTCGGCAAGGTGGGCGTCGTCAGCGCGATGACCGCCGTCAGCCGCGTCTTCGGGCTGGTGCGCGAGATCGTGATGGCGCACTTCTTCGGCACCACCGCCCTGCAGAGCGCCTTCGTCATCGCCTTCCGCATCCCCAACCTCTTCCGCCGCCTCTTCGGCGAAGGCGCCCTGGGCGCCGCCTTCATCCCCGTCTTCGCCGAGCTCGAGCGCACCGAGGGGCGCGAACGCGCCCAAGTCTTCCTCGCGCGCATCCTGGGTCTGCTCGTCTGCGCGCTGGGGCTGCTCGTGGCGCTCGGCATCGCCGCCACCTACGCCGTCGAGGCCGCGGTCGAGCCGGGCGGCCGCTGGGCCGTGGCCATGCCGCTGACGCGCATCATGCTCCCCTACGCGCTCTTCATCTGCGTGGCGGCCATCGTCTCCGCGGCGCTCAACGTGCGCGACCGCTTCGCCGTGCCCTCGCTCACCCCCGTCATCCTCAACCTCTGCTGGATCGGCGCCCTTGTGGGCGTCTGCCCCTTCCTGGGCACCGCCGAGGCCCGGATCGGCGCCGTCTGCTGGGGCATCCTCCTGGCCGGCGTGGCGCAGATCTTCTTCCAGCTGCCCGCCCTGCGCGCGGTGGGCTACCGCCTGCGCTTCACCTTCACCGGCTGGCGCGCCTCGCCCTACGTCCGCCAGGTCCTCCTCCAGATGGGGCCGGCCTCCCTCGGCATCGCCCTGGCCCAGGTCAACATCTGCCTCGACGGCTGGCTGGCCTACTACGGCGCCGAATGGGCGCCCTCCGCGCTGGAATACGCCGACCGCATCATCTACCTCCCCCTCGGCCTCTTCGGCACCGCCTTCGCCACCGTGCTCCTGCCCACCTTCTCCCGCCAGGCCGCCGCCGACGACCGCCCCGCCCTCCTCGCCACCCTCGAGCGCTCCCTGCGCAACCTCTTCGTGCTCATGGCGCCGATGGCCTTCGGCCTCATCGCCCTGGCCGCCCCCATCGTCGCGCTCCTCTACCAGCGCGGCGCCTTCGACGCGCAATCCACCCTCTGGACCGCCCGCGCCGTCTCCGCCTACGCCCTGGGCCTCATCGCCTTCTCCTCCGCCAAGACCGTCATCCCCGTCTTCTACGCCCACAAAGACCTCAAGACCCCCGTCAAGGTCGCCGCCTGGTGCATCCTCGGCAACCTCGCCCTCAACCTCTGCTCCGTCCTCCTCCTCCCCGAAGGCTGGCGGCACGTCGGCATCGCCGTCAGCACCGTCCTCAACTCCTTCGCCAACACCGGCATCCTCCTCGCCATCCTCTGGCGGCGCGGCCTCCGCCCCGCCCTCTGGCCGCTGGCCTGGTCCGCCTGCCGCGCCCTCCTCGCCGCCGCCCTGATGGGCCTGGCCGTCTGGTGGGCCCACGCCTGGCTCGCCGCGCGCGGCCTTAGCCTCTTCCTCAGCGTCCCCCTCGCCATCGCCCTCGGTGGCGCGCTCTACCTCCCCCTCGCCCGCCTCCTCGCCCCCGCCGAGCTCCGCGAACTCCTCGCCGACCTCCCCCTCCGCCGTCGCCGCTGAGGGCGGCCGCGCTGCCCCGCTTTCCGCGAAGACGCAAAAGGGTGCGGGTGCTCCGGCGGGGACGATCCCCGCCGTCCACCCGCCCCTTGCACGTCTTGGTCGCATCCGCCGAGGCGTGGGGCAGCGCCCCACACACCCTCCCATTCTGCATAAGTGCTGATGATTTTCCGAAACCCTTAAGGGTTTGCCTCGAAACCCTTAGGGTTTTGGGTCGAACCCCTTAGGGTTTCGCCTCCGACCCCCAGGCGGCGCTCAGGAGATTCAGGGGATACATGAGATTCAGGAAGGCGAGCATCTGACGGCGGATCGCCCGTCGCGCGCTTGCGCGCCGTTCTCCCCTCCCAGACTTCGTGTTCCTTCGTGGTTCTTCGTGTTTTTCCTTCCCCCACACAGTCCCCGACCCCTTCGCCCGTCGCCCCGTAGGGGCGTTCTGTTCTCCCGCTTCTAACTTCCCGCTTGCAATCTGTCTGGCCCTTATGGTATTGTATTGGGACTTGCGCACGGGATTGGCGAGGCACGACCCGACTCCCTGTTGCTTCGCCCCGGCAGAACCCATGCGCGCGGGGCGCCCCGGACCGCCGGACCGTCGATGGTTGGCCGCGGGACGCCCAGAACCAGAAAGACAGGGTACAGACATGACCAAGACGACTCTCCCTGAGTTGCCCGACAACGACAGCCGCAAGTGGTACATCATCGACGCGGCGGACAAGCCGCTCGGCCGCCTGGCCGTGCGCGTGGCGAACGCGCTGCGCGGCAAGGACCGCGCGGATTACGCGCCCTCCGTGGACACGGGGGCCTTCGTGATCGTGATCAACGCGGCGAAGGTGGCGCTCACCGGCAAGAAGAACGAGCAGAAGCAGTACGTGGACTTCACCGGATGGCGCGGCGGCCAGACCAAGACGCCGGCCTCCGTCATCCGCGAGCGCAACCCCACGCGCCTGATCACCCACGCGGTCTGGGGCATGCTCCCCAAGAACAACACCGCCGACATCCGCATGACGCGCCTGAAAGTGTACGCCGGCGCCGAGCACCCCCACGCGGCCCAGAAGCCTGAGCCGTTGAGCATCTGATTAGGCGAAAGGATTGCACACCATGGCTGTCAACGAACTTTCCAAGGCCACCGGCCGCCGCAAAACCGCCGTCGCCCACGTCCGTCTCGTCTCCGGCACGGGCAAGTGGACCGTCAACGGCGTCGAGGTCGAGCGCTACATCCCCAGCGAGTCCCTCCGCGACTACATCAACCAGCCCTTCGTCATGACCGAGACCGCCGGGAAGTACGACGTGCTCGTCTCGGCCAAGGGCGGCGGCATCGCCGGCCAGGCCGGCGCCATGCGCCACGCCCTCTCCCGCGCCCTCTGCGCCCTCGACGCCAACCTGCGCGAGGTGCTCAAGAAGGCCGGCTGCCTGACGCGTGACTCGCGCATGAAAGAGCGCAAGAAACCCGGCCAGCGCGGCGCCCGCGCCCGCTTCCAGTTCTCGAAGCGCTGATTGGACCGCGCGCGGGCGGCTCCCGCGCCTTTTCCGAAGGGGGCGGACGTCTTTTCGCGAGGACGTCGCCCCTCTTTCGCTTTCTTCCCGGGAGTCCCGGGCGGCTTGCGCCGCCTAAGCCTGGGCGAAACCCTTTCACAGAGGAGGAAGCCACATGGGTCTTCTTTCCAAGCTCAAGACCGCCCTGGGCCTGGGCGACCGGCCCGCGCAGGGCAAGCCCGACGCGCCCCGCCCCAAGGCGAACGCCGCCGACGGCCAGCGCCCCGACGGCGACAAGCCCCCCCGCAAGCGGCGTCGCCGCGGCGGACGCAACCGCAACGGCCAGCCCCGCCCCGAGGGCGCGCAGGACCCCGCCGCCCGCGGTCCCGAGCCGCGTTCCCGCGCGGCCAAGCCCCGCGACCCCGAAGGCGCCAAGCCTGACGTCCCCGCCGGCGACGCCCCCGCCGCCGAGCGCCCGCCCCGCGAGGAGCGCCCTCGCCGCGACGGCGACCGTCCCCGCCGCGACCGCCGCGACAACCGCCGTGACCGCGGCCCGCGCGACCGCGGCGACCGCGCCGACCGCAACACCCCCGCCGGCCAGATGCGCCCCGGCGGCGCCTTCACCGAGGAACAGCTCAAGGAATACGCCGCCGCGCACGCGGCCTGGGACCCCGCGAGCTACGACGTGCCGCCCGCCGAGGGCAAGAAGCGCTTCGTGGACTTCGGCCTGCCCGGCGAGATCCTCCACGCGGTGGCGGACCTGGGCTTCCAGTATTGCACGCCCATCCAGGCGCAGTCGCTGGAGTTCTCCCTCGCCGGCAAGAACGTGGCCGGCAAGGCGCAGACCGGCACGGGCAAGACGGCGGCCTTCCTGATCGCCGTGCTGACGCGCTACCTGCGCACCCCCGAGAAGCGCAACCTCAAGCCCGGCTGCCCGCGCGCCCTCATCCTGGCGCCCACCCGCGAGCTGGTCATCCAAATCTGCAAGGACGCCGAGGCCCTCGGGAAGTACTGTGGCGACGTGCGCTCCCTCGCCATCTACGGCGGCATGGACCACGAGCGCCAGCGCCGTGAGCTCGAGGAGGCGCCCGTGGACCTGCTGGTGGCCACGCCCGGCCGCCTGAAGGACTACCTGCGCTCGCGCGTGGTGGACCTGCGCCAGGTGGACACCCTGGTGATCGACGAGGCCGACCGCATGCTTGACATGGGCTTCATCCCCGACGTGCGCGCCATCGTCAACCGCCTGCCCGACCGCGACCACCGCTGCACGATGCTCTATTCCGCGACGCTGAACGACACGGTGATGAACCTGGCCGCCATGTGGATGCGCGACCCCGTGCGCGTGGAGATCGAGGGCGACAAGCCCGCCACCGACACCGTCCGCCAGATCGTCTACATCGCGCGCTCCGAGGAGAAGTTCACCCTCCTCTACAACCACCTGGCCAAGAACCCCGAGGCCCGCACCCTCATCTTCTGCAACCGCAAGTTCACCACCGAGCGCCTGGCCGAGAACCTCCGCCGCCGCGGCATCGACTGCGAGGTCCTCTCCGGCGACGTGAACCAGAGCAAGCGCCTGCGCATCCTCGAGGCCTTCCGCGCCGGCAAGGTCCGCATCGTCGTCGCCACCGACGTCGCCGGGCGCGGCATCCACGTCGACGACATCGCCTACGTGGTGAACTACGACTTCCCCTACGAGCCCGAAGACTACGTCCACCGCATCGGCCGCACCGGCCGCGCCGGCCACACCGGCACCGCCATCTCCGTCGCGGACGAGGACGAGAGCTTCATCATCCCCGACATCGAGCAGTACATCAACGAGCCCCTCAAGTGCTCCATGCCCGAGGAGTGGATGTTCGCCGAGCCCCCCGCCCCCGCGCCCCGAGGCCGCCGCCGCGACCGCAAGCCCGACGAGGGTCGGCCCGAGGCCGAGGCGCCCGCCCAGACCGAGGATGCGGCCCAGCCCGCGCAGTCGGAGGCCCCCGCCCCCGAGGCGCCCCAGGCCGAGTCCGCGCCCGAAGGCGAGCCCGCCGCCGAAGCCCCTGCGGCCGAGTCCGCCGAGGCGGAGCAGCCCAAGGAGAACCAGCCCAAGGCCCAGCGTCAGGACCGCGGCCCCCGCCGTCCCCGCGACAACAACCGCCGCGGCGGCAACCGCAACAACCGTCCCGGTTGGGCCCGCACCCAGGCCGACGGCCCCCGCGACGGCTCCGAGAGCCACCACGCCGCCCGCCCCGCCGCCCGGCCCATCTACGCCCCCGGCCGCCAGGGCCCCGTGACCGCCGAGTGGTCCCCCGGCGAATAAGACACCTCCCTCCCAAAGCGGGGTCCCCCGGGGCCCCGCCTTTTTATTGGGGCAAAGAAACCGCAGATTTCGCAGATTGGTTGCAGATTAAGGGCGTGCTACCGCACGCGGGTCTGCCAGTGTGGGGCGTGCAGGTGCGAAGCACCAAACCTTCCACGGCTACCGCCGATTCCGCCGATTGTAGCCGATTAGGGGCCGGCTTCCGCCGGCAGGACGCAGGAGGGGAAGCTTGGAAGCTTGGTGGATTGAAGGGATTGGAGAATTGGGGGGCAAGGGGCGCTGCCCCTTGGACCCCGGCAGGGGGTGGGCACCCCCTGCACCCGCACGGCACGTCCTGCGGACGTGCCTGACTGGGCGGCGCCAGGCAACGCAGGAGATGCAGGAAGGCCAAGAGATACAGGAGCGCCCCTACTGGGCGACGGACGAGGCGTGTCAGCCAAACTTCCAAGCCTCCCTTCTTGCGTCCTGCCGGCGGCAGCCGGCCCCTAATCGGCTCCAATCTGCGTAATCGGCGGTTCCCTGCGACGCTCAGGAGATTCAGGAGGTTCACGAGATTCAGGAGCGCCCCTATGGGGCGACGGACAAGGCGAGCCAGCCAAACTTCCAAGCCTCCAAACTTCCAAGCTTCCCCTCCTGCGTCCCGCGTGCGGTAGCACGCCCTTAATCTGCAACCAATCTGCGCAATCTGCGGTTTCCCCTGTGTCGCCCGTCGCCCCGGAGGGGCGCTCTGTTCTCTATTCTCCGTTCTCTGTTCTCCGTTCTCCGTTCTCCGGGGCGCGAAGCGCCCCTTTGCGTCTTCTAGGACGCAGGTCACACTTTTTCGCCCCAAAGGCCCGACGTTTTTGTTAAAATGGTTCCAATCCACAAGCACGTGAACCAACCCGAAAGGAGCACGAAGATGAAGAAGCAGACCCTCCTCCTCGGAGCCGCCCTCGCCGCCGGCGTCGCCGTCGCGGCCATCGACCGGGACGCCGCCGCCCAGGCCGCCCTCAAGCACGCCGGCGTCGCCTCCCTCCCCGCCAACGCCCTCCTCGTGACGCCCGATTACGACGATGGCCGCGCGGTCTACGACGTCAACTTCCAGGACGGCAAGACCAAGTTCGACTACGAGATCGACGCCAACACCGGCGCCGTCCTCAAGGCCGAGCGCAAGGCCCTTCCCACCTTCGCCGCCCCCGCGCCGCAGCCCGCCGTCGTCCCGGCCACCCCCGTCGTCCAGGCCCCCGCCGGCAACATCGCCGAGGCCGAGGCCAAGGCCATCGCCCTCGCCCAGGCCGGCCTCGCCGAAGGCCAGATCAGCCGCTACCGCGCCAAGTTCGAGATCGACGACGGCGTGCCCCAGTGGGACCTCGAGTTCACCGCCAACAAGTACAAGTACGAGTACACCATCAACGCCGCCACCCGCGCCATCATCGACTTTGAGCGCGAGCGCGACACCTGGTGGGACTGAGTCCCGGGCGGCGTTGCCGCCAGACGGCGACGCCGCTCCGCGAAGACGTAAAGGGCCGCAAGGGCCTGGGCACTTCACCGTTCGGCCCTTCGGGCCTCTCTACCGTGCCCAACCCTTGCGGCTCTTCCATTTTCTCTGGCAGTGCTGCGTGCGCTAGCACGCCCTTAATCTGCAACCAATCTGCGCAATCTGCGGTTTCCCTGCGGCGTGCCTTCCCCAGGGCCCCCGACACCTCCCTAGGGCGGTTGATCGCCGACCCTAAAAATTGTGCTTGACGGCAGGGTGAAGGTCTGCTATAATTAGTAGTATTCTTTTCGCCGGTCTCTCCGGCGGGCACTTGGGCCCCTCTTTTGCCGCGCGACCCCGCGCGTGCGCGTTTTCGTCCTTAAACGCTCTTCCCGCCTCCCCGGGCGACGCCCCGGTGAGGAGACAAAGAAGCCCCCGCGGTCGGCGGGGGCTTGTTGTCGGTCACTGCGCGGGGGCGAGGTCGGGGAAGAGGGGGCTTCGAACGCGGTGGTTGCGGAAGGCCTCCTCGAACCAGGCCCAGAAGGCCGCCTCGCGGCGCCGTTGCAAGAGAGCGTCGGCCAAGCCGTCGTCCTGCTCGGGCAGGGTCTGGGCCAGGGCCAGGAGCGTAAGGTCGTCGCCTTCGCGCGCCACCACCTGGTACATCGCCAGCGCCCCGGACAGCTCGATGATGTCCGTCACGGCGCCGACCGGGGTCTCCAGCAGGAGCCGCGCCAGTTCCGGCGGCAGGCCGGCCTCGAGCTCGGCCCGCGTGACGCGGAGAGGCGCGGTGACGTCCGAATGCATCCGCACCAAC
>DVOR01000179.1 GCA_018713405.1 Candidatus Spyradenecus faecavium
TGGTCAACTCCGGCCACCCGCGCGAAAAGCCCAGGAAGGGCGCGGGGCGCGAGTGGTTCCGCACGAACCTGGAAACAGTCAAGAACGCCATCCGCGCGGCGAAGGAAGGGCGTGCCGCGCTCTCCGTGAACGAGGTCTCTCACGTGCAGGAGATTGTCCTGCGCCCCAGCCAGCGCGAGGCGGTCGACCTGGCGAAGCGCCGCTTCAAGGCCGGCGCCCTGTCGGTGCTGTGGAACGCGAAGATGCGCTTCGGGAAGACCATCGCCGCGCTGACGCTGGCCAAGGAGATGGGGTGCGCCCGCGTCTTCATCCTCACCCACCGCCCGGCGGTCGAGCAAGATTGGCGCGACGACTTCAACAAGGTCTTCCCCGGGACTGATTTCTACTTCCAGACCCATCACACGACGGGCTTCCAGCCTAAGCACGCAAACATCGTCTATTTCACCTCGCTGCAGGATATGCGCGAGTCCGAGGCCGTGCGCGGACGCTACAAGAAGAACGACGACGTCTACGGTGCGGAGTGGGATCTGCTCATCGTCGACGAGGCCCACGAGGGCACGCAGACCGACCTCGGGAGCGACGTCCTCGACCAAATCAAGGCCAAGCGCAAGCTCATGCTCTCCGGCACGCCCTACAACATCGAGCATGACTTCCCGCCCGAGAACGTCTACACCTGGGACTATATGGCCGAGCAGGGCGCCAAGGCCCGCTGGGCCGAGGAACACGGCGGCGACAGCAACCCCTACGCCGGGCTCCCGCAGATGCGCCTCAACGTCTACGACCTCAGCGACTACTTCCGGGGCTCGGAATACGCCGAGCGGACGCTCGAGGGCCACTGCTTCAGCTTCCGGGAGTTCTTCCGCACGTGGACAGGCGACCAGGAGCGCGACCTCGGGAAGATGCCCGCCGGCGCCCAGATTGGGGAGTTCGTGCACGCGGCGGAGGTGCGCCGCTTCCTCGCCCTGCTCCACGGCGCGGAGGCAGGCAGCGACTTCCCCTTCGCCACGGAGGCCTACCGCGAGGCCCTGCGCCACACCGTCTGGAAGGTGCCCGGCGTGAAGGAGGCCAAGGCGCTGGCGGAGCTCCTTCGCCAAGACCCCGTCTTCCAACACTTCAAGGTCGTCAACGTGGCCGGCGAGGGCGACGAGGAGCGCGCCAGCGACGACGCGCGCAAAGACGTGGAGGAGGCCATCCGAGAGCACCCCTACACCATCACCCTCACCTGCGGCCGCCTGACCACCGGCGTCACCATCCCCCAGTGGACGGGCGCGCTCATGCTCGCCGGCGGCGAGAAGGTCGAGGCCATCACCTACCTGCAGACCATCTTCCGCGTGCAGTCGCCCTACACGGACGAGGCAGGGCGCGTGAAAGAGACGTGCTACGTCTTCGACTTCGCGCCCGACCGCGTGCTGAACGTCCTCCCCAAGCTCTGCGTGGGCTATGCCACACCCGAGGGAGCGAACGCCGGGCCACAGGGCGGCCTGCGCGGGCAACTGAACGCCTTGCTCAAGAACTTCCTGCCTGTGCTGGCCTTCAAGGGCGGTAAGATGAGTCCGGTCGACCCCAATCACATCTTCCGTCATATCCGACGTGCCGAGGCCGAGAAGGCTATTCGTTCCGGTTTCTCCGACGAGAGCATCTACAACGCCGCCATGCTCAACGCGAAGGACATCGACCCCGCCCTCTTCAACGGCCTCCGCGCCAAGATTGGCCGCACGCAGAAGGGCGCCCCCGTCGGCGACTTTCGTCTCTCGGAGTCCCCCCTCACCGGCCCCGAGAGGGAAGAGGCCAAGAATATCGAGAAAAAACCGAAGCATCAACTCACCGAGGACGAAAAGGAGAAACTCCGTCGCCTGCGCGAGGAGCGCAAGCAGCGCGAGAACGCCATCGCCATCCTGCGCGGCATCAGTATCCGCCTGCCGCTCCTCATCTACGGGGCCGACGTGGACTACAGCCAGGACATCTCCATCCACGACTTCGTGGACCTGGTGGATGACGTGTCGTGGGCGGAATTCATGCCCGCCGGCGTCACCAAAGAGGAGTTCCTGCATTGCATCCCCTACTACGACGAGGAGACCGTCCGCGTGGCCGGCCATGAGATCCGCGCCCTCGCCAAGGCCGCCGACGACCATGCCCCGATGCAACGCGTCCGCGCCATCGCGCGGGTCTTCGGCTACTTCCGTAACCCCGACAAGGAGACGGTGCTCACGCCGTGGCGTATTGTCAACCGTCACCTCGCCGAGACGGTCGGCGGCTGGTGTTTCATGGACGAGGCCTACGCGGAACCGCTAGAGGAACCGCGCTGGGTCGAGCAAGAGGGAATTACGCAGAAAGTCTTCGGGGAAGGCAAAAATCAGGTATTGGAAGTTAACTCCAAGTCCGGTCTCTACCCGCTCTACGTGGCCTATACGCTCTTCCGTCGGCGACTCGATGTCCTGCAGGCTAAGGGCGAGGAGTTGACGTTGGAGCGGCAATGGCAGGTCTGGGACGCCGTGGTGCGCGAGAACCTCTTCGTCGTCTGCAAGACGAAGATGGCCCTGACCATTACGCGCCGCACGCTTTTGGGTTATCGCTCCGGAACGGCCAATCTGGAGTGTTACAACAACCTCATCCACGACCTCCGACACAACCAAGACAAGGTCGTCCGCGACCTGCGCAACCCGGCCACTTGGGGTCTCAAAGGAAACGTGCCCATGCACTTCAACGCCATCGTCGGGAACCCGCCCTACCACGTCGCAGACGGCGGCGCAAAGGCCAGCGCGCTCCCGCTCTACAACCTCTTCTTTAACCTCGCCAAAACCGTCGAGCCGGACTACGTCTCAATGATCATGGAGGCACGCTGGATGATTGGCGGGCGCGGACTCGATGAGTTTCGCGCGGAAATGCTCAAAGACCATCAGCTTGTCGTCCTCCATGACTTCATGGATTCGCGCGATTGCTTCCCCAACGTGGACATCAAGGGCGGTGTCTGCTTCGTCCTCTGGGAACGGGGAGCCGACAGACCCTGCCAGATTTATACGTACAAAGGAGGCGAGCTCATCGAAGTGAGCGAGCGTTTCCTCTCCTATGAAGGTTCGGAAGTCTTCCTGCGCATGGAAGCCGTCATCCCCATCATCGAGAAGGTGCGCGCCAAAACGGAAACGCCTTTCTCCACCATCGTCTCCCGTCAGAAGCCATACGGCTTGCGTGGTGACTTCTTCGCCGACCCGGGTAAGTATGGACTTCCTTCTGTCTCTTCAGAACCCATCAAGGAAGGCTACACCATTTGTGGACTTGACGGGAACCGAAGAACCCAATGCTACATTCCTAAAAGCTATCCGTTGCCCAAGGTTGGATTGATTGCTGATTATAAACTCTTCTTCAATTACAACTATGGGAGCGGGATGTTCGGGGAAATGCCCCCGGCGGCGATTGCCGCCAAGCCTGGCATGCTCTGCACGGAAACCTTCCTGGAAATGGGGCCATTCCAGAATATCGAGCAAGTCAAACATTGCGATGCCTATTTGCGCACCAAGTTTGTCCGCCTGCTCGTCGGCGCGAAGAAGGCCACACAGCACGGCGCCAAGGCCGTCTATGACTTTGTTCCCCTGCAGGATTTCTCGCGGGCGTGGACGGACGCGGCGCTGTATGAGAAGTATGGGCTGACGGCGGAGGAGGCGGCGTTCATCGAGGCGACGATCCCGGACGCGGCGGCGAAGCAACCC
>DVOR01000180.1 GCA_018713405.1 Candidatus Spyradenecus faecavium
TGTGTATAAGAGACAGGCGTCACCTACCAGATCGACTACGCCATCGCCCCCCTCCCTGCCGTCGCCCGCAACACCCGCTCCCTCCCCGACAGCTACATCAACGCCGACGGCAACAACGTCACCGGTCTCTTCCTTGACTACGCCCGTCCCCTCGTCGGCCCCCTCCCCGTGACCGCCCGCTTCAACGCCCTCCGCGGCCACCGCGTCTGAGGCCTCCCCCACCCCTTCATCGGCCCCGCGCGGCACCTGCGCGGGGCCCTTTTTTTATCTCCCGCCGAAGAGAAAGGCGGCGGTTCGCGGGAATAGCTTGCGAAGGAGGACAGCAAAGATGATGGACAACAGAATCGCAAGCAGACCGCGCAGGAGATAATCAAGGTTAGCCCCCAATTGAGCGGGACTGAGCAGAGGAATGAGGGCGAACAGATTGTCCAGCGCACTAAGGAGAAGCATGTGGACAAGGAAGATGGGAAACGCGGTGCTCGTCAGCCATTTGGGCCATCCTCTCACTGGAACAAGCGTCCATACGGAAAGGATTAGGAGGGGCAAGAGCAACCTCAACAGTGATTGCCGGCCATTGAAGGAGAGCGCAAGATGGTTCTTGGTCGCAAAATCGAAGACCAGAAGGAGCACGATGAGAAGGGAAGACCACGCAAGGGAGCGTGGCATTCTAAGGGTGACCCTGTGCAATCGCAGACAACAACCGGCAGAGAAGTAGACGACCCCATCCATGGAGAGGGTGTACAGCAAGAAGTTGCGCCACGGAGGGGAGAAAGAAACGAACGAAGAGCACCCCCACCAAGCGCACCAAAGCCCAAGAATCCAGAGAAAAGCGGCGCGGCGCGATTGCCGTAGCGGCCAGATTAAAAGTGGGGAGAGTAGACAGAGGATGAATAGGGCTCTGAGGAACCAGAGCGGCTGCAGTCGCGGCATCTGGAATGGATCCAAGCCAAAAGTCATGCACCAATCCGAGACAGAGGTCGGCATGGCTTGCAATTTCTGCGTCCCAACATGAAGGCAAATCCCAAGAAGCAATATCGTGAACACGTAGAAGACTTTAACCATTGTCCATGACAGGAAAGGGATAAGCAAGGAGCGAACGCGTTTGGAAAGCTCAGTCCTATACCAATCCCTTTCTTGAAGGTGACCACCCAGAAAATAACCAGAGGCGACAAAGAAGAACGGGACGGCCAGCAAGGCGACACCCGACCCAATGACACATTTAAGGGCAGACGGGACTTGAACATGGATAAATGCGACCAGACACGCGCAGAGGAAACCCATGTTGGCGAGTTTGTGGCTGAGGGACTGAGGGATGGATGCTTGCATAAAACGGCACGCTCTCTTGACGTACACCCAACGAGGCCCTAGGAATGTGCCCATCCGTGAATACGTGAAGAAAGCGTGCCAAGACGGCACGCCTCGCCAACACGTCGTTCACGGATGAAATTTCCTAGGTTTCGTTGGGAACAACTTGTTCGCGCAAAGCGCAGAGTTGCGACGGCTCTCCCGTCGCGTGCCGATATGATAGCAAAACGCGTCAAGGGGGACTTGACGCGCGAGAGAAAAGAGAGGGAAAGGACGTTACCGCGCTTCGGGAGCCTTGGGCAGGAAGCGGGCGGCGAGGGCGCGGACGTTGGCGTGGTGCCAGGCGTCGAGGGTGACGGCGCCGTCGGCGAAGGTCAGGCGGAGGATGCCGCGCTTTTCCCACTGGCTGTCGTCGACGGCCTTGAGCCCGGCAAGCGGATGGCGGGTGGCTTGGCCGAAGCGGGTGATGGTGAGGGCCTCGTCGTCGAGGACGAAGACGGTGCGCCACCGCAGCAGGACGAGCAGGGCCAGGGCGAGCGCGGCGAGGAGGGAGATCGCGGCGCTGATGAACTGCGTGCGGATGCTGTCGGCGTTGTGGGGCGGGGTCAGGAGCACCGCGCGCGCGGCCTCGACGCTGTCCTTGTCGGGGTCGCCCACGGAGATCCAAGACGAGAAGGTGTCCGTGAGCTTCGCCGGCGGCTTCACGCCCGCCTGCCGGAAGGCCTCGACGAGCGGCGCGACGCCGGTCTTCTCGACGTTCATCCATTCCGCGGCGGTGCGATCCTCCTGGGCCAGCCGCTCGGCGACGGGCCTGACGCGGTCGTTCTCGGCGGGGTAGCCGACCAGACCGTCATAGAGGAACCACGCGGCGAAGGCCGCCAAGAGGACGGCCACGCCGAGGAAGCGGAGCGCATAGTCGCGGTTGAGCGAGGTGGTCAGGGTGGGCATGGGTCACTTGATGGTGTAGCGGGTGGCCTTGGTGAGGGCCTTCCAGAGGGCGTTCGGCGTCTCGGCGGCGAGGAGCGCCTCGCGGTTGGGCTCCTTGAGGAAGGCCTCGGTGAGACCGGCGATGAGGCGCATATAGAAGGCGCTGACGGCGGCCGGGATGGTGATGAGGAAGACGATGTTGACGGGCGTGCCCGCCGCGTCCCACGCGAAGGGCTCCTTGCTCACGCCGCAGGCGAGGGTGAGCGAACCGCCCTCCACGCCGCGCACGTGCGGGAAGGCCAGTCCGTGCTCCATGGCCGTGCTGAGGATGGACTCGCGCTCGAGGGCCGAGGTGATGAGCTTGTCGGCGTGGGAGATGAAGCCGCCGGATTCCATCTTGCCGGCGAGCACCTCGATGGCGTCCGCCGCCGAGCCCGCCACCAGGTCCGGCACCATGAGGGTCTCCGCGGAGAAGCGCGAGATGCCGCTCTTGCGGGGCTCGGCGCGGGTGGGGGAGGCGCCGACCCACTGGGGCGCGTCGAGCTCCTCGAAGAGGATGCGGGCGCACCCGGGGCACGTCTGCAGGGTCTTGCACTGCCGCACGGCCTGGATCTGGCTGATGGGCAGGCGCATCCCGCAGACGGCGCAGCACCCGTTGTGGACGGGCGCCATCATCACGTGGTCGCGGTTGTAGAGACGCTGGAAGAAGGACTTGACGTTCGAGGGCAGGTCCTCGATCATGGAATCGATCGACTCGTTGAGACGCGCCAGGTGGGCGCCGTCGCCCGTGGCTCGATGTTCGTCGCGCACCAGGATCAGGTCCTGGAGCTGGCAAAGCTGATTCACGATGCTTTTCATGGATGCTCCAAAATCCGGCTCGGTCACTCCTTGCCGTCACGCCAACATTATAGCGCACCTGCCAACGGCGCGTCAAACGGGCTTGACGGCGCGGGCCAGGGCGTGCGGCATGGGCGGGGGGACAGGCGCGCAGGAGAAGCCCGTGAGCCCGGCCGCCTCCATCCAGCCGCGCAGCTCGGCGTCGGAGAAGACCCACCCGTTCTCGGTGGTCAGGGCCATGTTGATGGCGAAGAGCGCGGAGAAGGGCGGCGTGGTGTGGTCCGGCCCCGTCATCAGGTCGAGCACATAGACCGTGCCGCCGGGGCGGAGCGCGTCCGCGGCGCGGCGGAGGATGTCCACGATGCGCTCGGGGGACTCCTGATGGAGGCAGCCGAAGAGAGTGACCGCGTCGTAGCTCGCCGCCGGCCACGTGTCGCGATGGTAGTCGCCCGCGTGGCAACGGACGCGCCCGGCGCAGGGGGCGGTGATCTCCTTGGCCACCTCGGCGATGGCGGGCAGGTCCACCGTGTCGCAGGTGAGCGTAGGGTCCTGCCGGGCCATGAGCAGGGCGTAGGTACCCGGGCCGCCGGCCAGGTCGAGCACCCTCGCGCCCTTGGGCAGGCCCAACATCGGCACGATGGCCCGCCCGATGCCCAACGCCCGCCCGTGCATGGCCAGCGCGAAACGCCGCGTGCGCTCGGCGTCCTCCCCCAGATGGAGCGCGGGCGCCTCGACGGGCCGGCCCGTGCGGACGAGCTGGGCCAGCCGCCCCCACGCGGGATAGACGTCGCGGTTATAGGCGATGGCCCGCGTCAGGTCGTGCGGCGCCCCGCGTACCAAGGTCGCCGCCGAGGCCTCCGTCAGTGCGTAACGCCCCTCCGCTTTCGTCAGCAGCCCCACCGCCACGGCGCCGTCCAAGAGCAATCGTAACCCACGCGCATCCGCGCCCAACTTCGCCGCCAACGCCTCCGCCGTCGGCTCCTCCGCCTCTTGAATGGCCGTGAAGGCATCCAACTCCAACGCGGCGAAAAGCACCGCCGAACCGTAAAACGCGCTCGCCAACTCGACGATCTGCGGGATCTGCAAAGCCATCTCAAACTCCTTTGCCCCCTATTCTACCACAAAGCCCCCCACCCTCCTCCAATCCGCACAGCCCGCAGTGGTGTCCGGGGAAAGCTTGGGAATAGAGAGGCCCACAGAGGGCGACAGAGGAACACCGGGCAACACGGCGCAGGAAAACCGCAGATTAGAGCAGATTTGGGGCGTGCTGCCGCACCCCCTTTTCCGCGAAGACGCAAAGGGTACGGGCGATCCGGCGGGGACAATCCCCGCCGTCCACCCGCCCCTTTATGACTTACGGGAACGTCCTATTTGTCCTACCGTGTCGCTTGGTACGTCTCTGTCTGGCACGTCCGCAGGACGTGCCGCAGGTGCAGGGGGAGCTTCCCCCTGCCGGGGCGTGGGGCAGCGCCCCACACCGCTCAATCCTTCCGTTCCATTCTCCATTTCCCTTCCTCTTCGTGCCCCTTCGTGGTCCTTCGTGGGCTTCGTGTTTTCCCCGGACACCCCCGGACAAGGGCGCGGGGTCAGTCGATGGAAAGAACTTGGCCGTGGGAGAGGTGGATGAGGCGCTGGTTGGAGGAGCCGCGGAAGCGGAGCTCGAGGGAGCGCTTGGCGATGATGAAGCGGCCGTCGACGAGCCAGTCGATCTCATTGAGGAGGCGCTGGCATTCGGGTTTCTGGCGAAGCTCCTCGAGGGTCCAGCCGGAGTAGGAGATGACGTCGAGGCCCAGGCGGTGGCACCAGCGGGCGAGGTGGTAGAGGGGCTCGGGCTGGCAGAAGGGCTCGCCGCCGGAGAAGGTGACGCCGTCGAGGTTCATACGGCTGTGCCAGATTTGCCGCATGAGGGTGAGGATGGAGACGACGCGGCCGCCCTTGAAGTCGTGCGTCTGAGGGTTGTGGCAGCCGGGGCAGTGGTGGGGGCAGCCCTGGGTGAAGAGCGCAAAGCGGAAGCCGGGTCCGTCGACGATGGACTCGGGGATGGTTCCGGCGATGCGCAGGGTCAGCATGGGCGTGGGGCGGCGCGGGGAGGGGCGGCAGGGCCCCTCCCCGCGTTGGGCCTTGGGGTGGCTCAGAGGTGCTTCACGCGGTCGCGGACCTCGGCGGCCTTGGCGTTGTTGAAACGGTCCAGGGTGCCGACGAGGTAACCGGTGATGCGGCGGATGCGCTCGAAGTGCGGGCCGCCGTCATCCTCGCGCCGGCCGCACTTGGGGCAGACGTCGTCGATGATGCCGCGGTAGCCGCAGACGGGGTCACGGTCGAGGGGATGGTTGACGGAGCCGTAGCCGATGCCGCACTTGGCCATGTGTCGGATGACGCGCTCGAAGGCCTCGGGATTGTCGGCCATCTTGCCGTTGAGCTCGACGTAGGAGATGTGGCCGCCGTTGGTGAGGGCGTGGTAGGGGGCCTCGATCTCAATCTTGCGGAAGGCGGAGATGGGGAAGTAGACCGGCACGTGGAAGGAGTTGGTGTAGTACTCGCGGTCGGTGATCTCCGGGATGACGCCGAAGCGCTTGCGGTCGATGCGCACGAAGCGGCCGGAGAGCCCCTCGGCGGGGGTGCCGATGAGGGTGAAGTTCAGGCCGGTCTCCTGGGAGCAACGGTCGGCGTAGTCGCGCATGTGCTTGACGATCTCCAGGCCGAGCTGCTGGGCCTCCTCGCTCTCGCCGTGGTGCTTGCCGATGAGGCTCTTGAGCGTCTCGGCCAGGCCGATGAAGCCGAAGGTGAGGGAGCCGTGCTTGATGACCTCGCGGACCTCGTCATCCGGGCCGAGCTTCTCGGAGTCGAGCCAGATGCCCTCGCCCATGAGGAAGGGGAAGTTGCGCACGCGCTTGCGGGCCTGCACCTCGAAGCGCTCGAGGAGCTGGTCGCGCACGAGCTGGAGCATATCGTCGAGCTGGGCGTAGAAGGTCTTGATGTTGCCGTGGCTCTGGATGGCCAGGCGCGGGAGGTTGATGGAGGTGAAGGAGAGGTTGCCGCGCTTCCACACCTGCGCCTTGGAGGGGGCGTAGACGTTGGTGGCCACGCGCGTGCGGCAGCCCATGTAGCTGATCTCGGTCTCGGGGTGGCCTTCCTTGTAGAGGGCGGCGTTGAAGGGCGCGTCCTGGAAGGCGAAGTTCGGGAAGAGCCGGCGGGAACTGACCTGGCAGGCGAGCTGGAAGAGGTCGTAGTTCGGGTCGCCCTCGTCGAAGCTCACGCCCTTCTTCACGCGGAAAATCTGGATGGGGAAGATGGGCGTCTCGCCGTCGCCCAGGCCGGCCTGGGTGGCCAGCAGGACGTTCTTGATGACCATGCGGCCCTCGGGGGTCGTGTCCGTGCCGTAGTTGATGGAGGAGAACGGCGTTTGCGCGCCCGCGCGGGAGTGCATGGAGTTGAGGTTGTGGATGAGGGCCTCCATCGCCTGATAGGTCTCGCGGTCGGTCTCCTTCAGGGCGTGGGCGCGGGCGAAGTCCTGTATGTGGGGGATCTTCTCCTCGGGGACGCCCGCGGCCTTGAGGGCCTCGGCCTCCTTGGCGCGGATCTCGGGGTCGGCGGCCTGGCCCATCGAGGGCGGCTCGGGGAGGACGGTGTCGGCCGCGGTCTCGGGGTCGCAGAGCAGCTCGATGGCCTCGCGCAGGGCGGCCTTGTAACGGCGCGCGTAGGTCAGGCGCACGCCCATGGCCATGGCCAGGTCGAAGTTCGGGACGGACTGGCCGCCGTGCTGGTCGTTCTGGTTGGACTGGATGGCGATGCACGCCAGGGCCGCGAAGGAACGGATCTCCTTCGGCGCACGCAGGAAGCCGTGGCCCGTGCTGAAGCCGCGCGAGAGCAGGTCCACCAGGTCGATCTGGCAGCACGTCATCGTCAGGCTATAGAAATCGAGGTCGTGGATGTGGATGTCGCCCTGCTCATGGGCGCGGGCGATGTCCGGGCGCAACATGTTGTCGATGTAGAAGCGCTTGGAGCTCTCGGAGCCGAACTTCAGCATCGAGCCCATCGCGGTGTCGCCGTCGATGTTCGCGTTCTCGCGCTTGACGTCGGAATCCTTGGCCGAGGAGAAGACGATGTCCGCCAACGTCTTCATCAGCTTGGTGTTGCGCTCGCGGGCACGGGAACGGTCCGCGCGGTAGAGGATATAGCTCTTGGCCGTGTCAGGATAGCCCGCCTCCATCAGCGTGCGCTCCACCGCGTCCTGAATCTTCTCGATGTCGGGCGCCTCGACGGTGACGCGACGCGTCGCGTCCTCGGCCAGCTTGTTGGCCAGGGCCTCGAGCTCAAAGTCGTCCTTGTCGCGCAGCTGCTCACTGTCGCGGGTCTGCGCAAGGGCCTTCAGGATGGCGGTGGAGATTTTCGCGAGGTTGAAGGGCACCTGCCTCCCATCGCGCTTGATGACGGTCTTGATCATGGTTCTGCTCGGTTGTGCTGTCGCAATTCCTCTCGTCCGCGCCAACGCCACGCGGCGTTCGACACCTCGACGAAACACTGGCAAAGATACCAAATCCACGCCCGTTGTCAAACTAGATGTATTGCAACAGGCTTGTCAATACACAATATTTGGTATGACAGGCCCAAGGAAACCCCACCGCCCCAAGCCCCCCTCAGGCGGGATTTTCAAGCGTTTGGCCCCCGCCGCGCCGCCCCGAAA
>DVOR01000181.1 GCA_018713405.1 Candidatus Spyradenecus faecavium
CCGCCCGAGGCCGCGATCCCCGAGGCGCCCCGCGCGCCGGACTTCCCGTTGCCCGACCTCACGGGCACGGTCGGCGCCGCACCCGCGCCCCGGTGGTCGCTCGACGCCCCTCGTGCCGCCGCGCCCACTGCGCCGGCGCTCGCGGACGCCCTTGCCGGCGGCCCCGTGCCGGACGCGCCCCGCGTGCCGACGCCCGTCCCCGGCGCCGCCCCCGCGCTCGGGCCGGACGCCCCCGTCGCGCCCCTCCCCGCGCCAACGCCCGCCCGGGGCGTCACGCCCAACGCCGCCGCCATCAGCGCGCGCGCCTTGGCCGACGCCCTCGCGAAGCCCGAGGCCGCAGCCCCCGTCTTCCGCGAAATCGACGACCGCCTCGCCCTCGCCCTCTCCGTGCAGGACAGCCCCGCCGACCCCGACCACCGCTACTTCCGCCTGGACATCCGCCGCCGGCCCGACAGCCCCCTGCCCATCATGCCCAAGGACGTCCTCATCGTGCAGGACGTCTCCGGCTCCATCGGCGCCGACCGCCTCGCCGCCGCCAAGCGTGTCCTCAAGGCCGCCCTCGCCAACACCCTCCGCCAGGGCGACCGTTTCATCGTCTTCGCCTTCCGCCACAACACCCTCACCCCCTCCGACGCCTGGCGCCCCTACGACGCCGACTCCAAGGCCTACGCCGACGCCTTCATCGACTCCCTCCGCGCCGTCGGCAACACCGACATCCTCAACCTCCTGACCGACATCCTCAACCTGCCCGCCGACCCCGCGCGCCCCCTCATCGCCGTCCTCGTCTCCGACGGCGACCCCACCGTCGGAGACACCCGCACCGCCCACATCATCAGCGAGTTCTCCGGCAAGAACGACGGCCGCATCGCCATCTACGCCTTCGCCACCGGCGCCTCCGGCAAGCGCACCTCGCACTACGACCCCTACTTCCTCGACCTCCTCAGTTACGCCAACCGCGGCGAGAGCGTCACCGCCTCCGGCGACGTCGCCGCGCTCGCCGACGAGCTCGCCCCCCTCTTCGACTCCATCCGCCACCCCGTCCTCAAGGACCCCGTCCTGACCTTCGACTCCGCCAGCGGCGGCGAGGTCCACCCCCGCCACCTCACCCACCTCTTCGCCGACCGCCCCCTCATCGTCTACGGCCGCGTCCCCAAGTCCGCCAAGACCGTCACCTGCCAGCTCCGAGGCCAGGCCGCCGACGACGCCTACGACGCGGTCTTCACCTTCGACCTCGCCGACGCCCCCCGCGCCGACCACGACCTCCGCGCCGACTGGGCCCGCCGCGCCCTCTTCGACCTCTTGGTGGACTACGAGGCCAACCCCTCCGAGGCCCTCCTGCGCCGCATCGGCGACTTCGCCGCCCGCCACGGCCTCCCCAACCCCTACCGCCGCTGACCCATGCCCGCGCTGACCTTCCAGAGCGCCGACGGCGCGTTGGCCGAGCGGGCGTGCGCCATCGTCCGCCGCCTCCGCGAGCACGGCTTCACCGCCTACTTCGCCGGCGGCTGCGTCCGCGACGCCCTCCGCGGCGCCCCCGTCAAGGACATCGACGTCGCCACCTCCGCCACCCCCGAGCAGGTCGCCGCCCTCTTCCCCGCGCAGAGCGTCGGCGTCGGCAAGAGCTTCGGCGTGATGCTCGTCCTCCAGGACGGCGTCCCCTACGACGTCGCCACCTTCCGCACCGACGGCGGCTACCAAGACGGCCGCCACCCGGAGTCCATCGCCTACGACACCGCCGAGCACGACGCCCAGCGCCGCGACTTCACCGTCAACGCCCTCTTCTACGACCCCCTCGAGGCGCGCGTCATCGATTGCGTCGGCGGCCTGGCCGACCTCCGCGCCGGCATCCTGCGCACCGTCGGTGACCCCCTCCGCCGCTTCCGCGAGGACCGCCTGCGCCTCCTCCGCGCCGTCCGCTTCGCCGCCGTCTGCGGCTGGGCGATCGAGCCCGCCACCTGGGCGGCCCTCCGCGCCGAGGCCCCCGCCCTCCCCTGCGTCAGCGCCGAGCGCATCCGCGTCGAGTTCATCCGCACGCTCACCGAGGCCCCCAAGCCCTCCCACGCGCTCGACCTGCTGGCCGAGGGCGGGCTCCTGGCCGCCTTCCTCCCCGAGCTCCTCGCCCTGCGCGGCTGCCCGCAGGACCCCCGCTGGCACCCCGAGGGCGACGTCTGGGCCCACACCGCCAAGATGCTCGACCTCGCCCCCCCGCCGCCGCGCGACCCCGCGCTCGTCTGGGCCATCCTCCTGCACGACATCGGCAAACCCGCCACCCTCCAGACCACCGTCGGCCCAGACGGCGCCCCCCGCCACCGCACCCCCAACCACGCCGCCGTCGGCGCCGAGATGGCCGAGCCCATCCTCCGCCGCCTCAAGGAGAGCCGCGCCCTCATCGAGCCCGTCGTCGCCGCCGTCCGCAACCACATGCAGTTCGTCGAGCTCCCCCGGATGCGCGAGGCCAACGTCCGCAAGATGCTCGGCCGCCCCACCATGCCCCTCGAGCTCGCGCTCCACCGCCTCGACTGCCTGGCCTCCCACGGCAAGCTCGACCTCTATGAGCTGGCCCAACGCCGCCTCGCCGAGTTCGCCGCCGAGCCCATCCTGCCCCCCCGCGCCGTCACGGGGCGCGACCTCCTCGCCCTCGGCTTCGCCCCCGGGCCGGCCCTCGGCGCCCTGCTCGACCGCCTCTACGCCCGCCAGCTCGAAGGCGCCGGCCGCGACGACCTCCTCCGCGAGGCCGCCGCCGCGCGCCGACCCGACGCCCCATGATCATCCTGCCCACCGAGCGCAAGACCCTCCGCGCCAGGCTCATCCTCGGCGCCATCTACCTGGTCCTCGCCCTCGGCGCGCTCACCATGGTCTGGCCCTTCCTCATGATGCTCTCCGGCTCCCTCGCCGGCCGCTTCGACTACGACCTCCACTCCCCCCTCCTCACCTCGCTCTGGACGCCCGAGGGCCGCTTCATGCGCCTGCTCGCCGCCTTCCACCCCGCCTTCCCGCGCGACGCCTTCCCCGACGCCCCCGCCCACTGGGCCTCCTGGGGCGTCGTCGCCGAGGACCCCGACGCCGCCCGCGCCTTCGCCCGGCCCTGGATCGACGGCATGGACGACCCCGCCACCGCCGACGCCTGGCGCGCCATGGCCCGCGACTACGCCGACTTCAACCGCGCCTACGACGTCCGCAACTCCGTCTGCGCCTACGACGAGCGCGACGTCGCCCCCTACGTCCAATCCGTCTTCGAGGCCCGCACCGGCCACCAAGGCCGACAGGCCGCCCTCGACGCCCTCAACCAAACCTGGGACATCCGCTACAACTCCTTCCACGCCATCCGCTTCCGCGCGCAGTCCCGCGTCCCCCTCCACTATCCCGACTGGGACTGGCCCGACGACCCCAAGACCGACCTCTGGCAGGACTTCAAGGCCCACTGCCGCGACGTCCCCCACCCCTACGC
>DVOR01000182.1 GCA_018713405.1 Candidatus Spyradenecus faecavium
GTGTTGCCGGAGGCGTCCTGGACGTCGGGGCGGCGGAGGACGAGGCCGTAGCGCTTGGCGGTGGTCTCGCCGGCGACGGCGGCGCTGGCGGGGTCGCAGGCGGCGAGGCGGGCGGCCTCGGCGGTGGAGGAGACGGGGACGAGGGGGATGCCGGGGTAGATGCGGGCGAGGGTGGCGCGGCATTGGGCGAGGGCCTCGGCCTTGGAAAGGATGCGGGTGAGGGGGGTGGTGAGGTCTTTGGAGAGGAGGTGCTGGTGGACGGGGACGGCGCGGCAGGCGACGGCGCGGAGGGTCGGCGTGGCGGCGAGGAGGTCCATGACCTCGGTGACGTTGCCCTGGGTGGTGTTCTCGAAGGGGACGACGGCGGCGGCCTCGGGGTCGGCGGCGGCCTTGCGGAAGACCTCACGGAAGTCCGCGCAGGGGGCGAGGGTCTCGCCGGGCTTGGCCATGCGGGTGGCGGCGCGGTGGGAAAAGGTCTCTTCGGGGCCGAGGTAGTAGAGGGTCATGGTCGTCTCCTTGGGGGCGGGATGCCTGCGGCACCCCAGAGAACAGAGAACGGAGAACAGAGCGCCCCTGCGGGGCGACGGGTCGTCCGGAGGGAAGCTGATTGGCCGATTGGCCGATTGGGGGCGTGGGTTCGCCTGTCGCCCGCGGGGGCGTCCCAATCAGCCAATCAGCGGATCAGCCAATCAGGCGCGGCGGGCGGCCTGGGCGAGGTCAAGCCACGGCTTGATGGCCCGGAGGTAGTCGCCGAACTGGGCGGAGGGGATTTGCTGGGCGGCGTCGGAGAAGGCGTGCTTCGGGTCGGGGTGGGTCTCGACGAGGAGGCCGTCGCAGCCGGCGCCGAGGGCGGCGCGGGAGAGGGGCACCACGAGCTCGAGCTTGCCGCCGCCGTGGGAGGGGTCGGCCACGATGGGCAGGTGGGTGAGGCGCTTGGTGGCGGCGAGGGCGCCGAGGTCCAGGCAGTTGCGGGTGATGGTCTCGTAGGTGCGGATGCCGCGCTCGCAGAGGATGACGTCCTTGCAGCCGTTGGCCATGAGGTACTCGGCGCTCTGGAGCCATTCCTCGACGGTGCCGGCGAGGCCGCGCTTGAGGATGACGGGCTTGCCGGCCTTGCCGAGGCGCTCGAGGAGGTCGTAGTTCTGGGAGTTGCGGGCGCCGACCTGGAAGACGTCGGTCACGTCCATGAGGGCCTCGATCTGGTTGGGGCCGGGCACCTCGGTGATGTAGGCGATCTGGGGGAAGTCGTGCTTGACCTCGCGGAGGACGCGGATGCCCTCTTCCTTGAGGCCCTGGAAGTCGTAGGTGGAGGTGCGGGGCTTGTAGACCATCGCGCGGATGACGGTGATGCCGAGCGCGACGAGGTCGGCCACGACGGCATGGAACTGGTCGTAGCTCTCGACGGCGCAGGGGCCGGCGAGGACGGGGATGTTGCCGCCGCCGATCTTGGTGCCTTTGATGTCGACGATGGTGTCTTCCGCCTTGAAGTCGCGGGAGACGAGCTTGTATTTCTTGCTCACGTGGATGATTTCCTGGACGGTGGGGAGCGCTTCCAGCTGCTCGACGGTCTGCGGGTTGATTTCGCTGCCGATGCAGGCGATGATGGTCTGATCGGAGCCCGTGGTCACGCGGGGCTGGTATCGGAGCGAGGTGATCCAGTCGCAGATGGTCTGCACGTCGGCCTGGGTGGCCGTGGGTTTCATGATGATGATCATCGTTGTCTTCCTTTTTTGACGAAAAGCCGCACACCCGGGAGGGGAGCGCGGCCGTTCGGAAATCCCTTGCTTTGCCTGGGCAATCACCGGGAGGGCCGAGCGGCGCGCGGTCCAAAGTAAAAGCCAAAGCTAAAGTAGCGGTTCATGATGGCTCCAATGATACGCCATTCCGCCCCCGCCCGTCAAGTGTTTTTTCGCGGGCGGTGGGTGGGTGGTTCGCCCTGTCCCCTCGGCCCATCCTGCGGACGTGCCTGAGATGGGCGGAACCAAGCCTCCAAGCATCCAAACCTCCAAGCCTCCACTTCAGCGTTTGGAGGCGGCGACGGCGAGGCCGAGGAGGAGGAGGACGGAGAGGAGGGAGAAGCCGCCCTGGGAAAGGAGCGGCAGGGTGATGCCGGTCATGGGGAGGGCCTTGGTGACGCCGCCGACGTTGAGGAGGATCTGGGTGCCGAGGAGGGCGGCGGCGCCGGCGCCGATCAGCCCGGGGATGGGGCTCTTGGCGTCGGCCCCGGCGCGGGCCAGGCGGTGGAGCCAGAGCCAGTAGAGCAACAGGAGGAGGGCGCAGCCGATGAGGCCCCACTCCTCGGCGACGGCGGCGTAGACGAAGTCGTTGGCGACGATGGGAACGGTCTGCGGGAGGCCTTGGCCGGTGCCGAGGCCCCAGAGGCCGCCGGCGTATTGGGCGCAGAGGGCCTGGCCGATCTGCCAGCCTTTGCCGTCGGGGTCGGCGAAGGGGTCGAGCCAGACGTCGAAGCGGGCGGCGGCGTGCCCGCCGGACCCGTGGAGGAGGAGGCCGACGGCGACGGCCGCGGCCAGGCCGAGGGCCAGCCAGGTGGGGCGCCGGGTGAGGGCGGTGAGGAGGAAGCAGGCGGTGGCGCAGAGGATGAGGGCCAGGCCAAGGTCGCGCACGAGGACGGCGCCGACGAGGGGCACGCCCCAAGCGAAGCCCAGGGCCAGCGCGTCGCGAAGGGGCGGGAAGGGGACGCCGCAAAGGGTGCGGGAGAGGCCCTCGGCGCGGCGAGGGAGCCAGACGGCGGCGAAAGCGACGAGGGCGACCTTGGCCAGCTCGGTGGGGTTGATTTGGCCGGGGAGGAAGAGGCCGCCGCGGTAGGGCCGGCCGAAGAGGAAGAGGACGGCGATGACGCCGACGGCAAGCAGCCAGAGAGGCCAGCGCAGGGGCGGCAACAGGCGCACGAGCGCGGCGGGGGTGAGCCAGCGCAGGCACCCGAGGAAGAGGGCGAGCCCGGCGAGGAGCGGCGCGTAGGCGCGCCACGCGGTCCAGCTCTCGGCCCACGTGCCCAGGCGGGTCTGCAGGACGACGCCAAGCCCGAGGAGGAGGCAGGTGAGGGCGACGAGGGGGCGGTCGCCGGTGAAGCGGGGCGGACGGCTCCAGCGCCAGGCGAGGAGGGTGGCGCCGCCCCAGAGGAGGAGCGGCCCGGGGAAGGCGCCGCCGGCGAGGAGGGGGAGCGCGGCGGCCAAGACGGCGGCGAGGGTCAGGGGGAAGAGCCAGCCGCCGCCCGCAGGCGCGGCGGGGGCCGTGCGGCGGGGGGCCTTGGGGGACTTGGGCTTGCGAGGGGCAGCCATCAGCGGGTAAGG